>CALMMH010000713.1 GCA_937868145.1 uncultured Phycisphaerales bacterium | reverse complement strand
GCGCCGCCGAGTACGGCGACAAGGCCCGCTCCCGTGTTGGCGGCCTCACGGGCCGCCTGCACCGCAGGGACCAGCGCATCGACCACGGTCTTGTCCCCAACTTGAGCTTTGGTCTGCTTGCGCAGCGTCCCCAGGCCGGCCTCCAATACCCCGGCCAACGCCGGGGCATCAAGGCTTTCTTTGCCGGCCGTCCCCTCGGACATGCCCATGAAGAACGAGCCGAACAGAGGTCCCGTCGCGCCGCCATCGGTCCCCATCACCGCCCAGGCGATTTCGCCCAGCAGCGTGTCCATCCGACCGGACGTGGACGCGTCCAGGGCTTTCTTGAGATTCTCCATGGCTCGGAGCATCGTGGTGCCATGATCGCCGTCGCCGCCGTAGGAATCCAACTCCGAGAGCCGCTTGTGGTTCTCGCGGATCTGCGCCACCGCGCCCAGCAGCATCTTCGTCAGACCCGCATAATCCAGTGTATCAGTCATTGTCGCTATCCCTGTCGCATCGTACGTACCCGACCGGCAGTGTTCTACATGGCCAGACACGGGCACTTGCACGGAGCATCCCACAGCGAGGTGAGTTCGGGGTCCAGGCGAGCCAGGAACATCTGGAAACCGCCCATCTCCTGGACCGTCAGAAACTCTCCGGCCACGCAACGCGCCATGTGGATCTTCTTCTGATCGAGGATCTCCTTGCAACTGTTCAAGACAATATATTGTTCCATCAGCGTCGTGGAGCCGACCCCGTTGATCATCAGGAGCACGTCCTCGCCCGCCTTGACGGAGAGATCCTTGAGCAGCGCATCCAGCATGATCTCCGCGGTCTCTCGCGCGCTCTTGATTTTCATCTGTCCGCTGCCGCTCTCGCCGTGCTGACCCATGCCGATGACCATGTCCCCTTCGGGGATCTCTGAAATCGAGTCGCCCGTACAGGGGTGCGTGGCAGGCGATACCGCGACCGCCAGGGTGGCCATATTCCGCTCCAGCCGGTGAGCGACCTCCCAGCACTCATCGAGGCTGCGACCCTGTTCGGCGGCCGCTCCGGCGACTTTGATGACCGCCAGACATCCGACCAAACCGCGTCGTTCTTCCGGCTTGTCGCGCGGGCCTGTGGAGATGTCCTCGCTGGTCAGGATCTGCCTGACCTTGATCCCTTCCTTCTGGGCCATCTGCATCGCCATGTTGGCCGACATGATGTCCCCGGCGTGGTTGAGCACGATCAACAAAACCCCCGCCGGCCGGTTGACCATGCGCAACGCCTCCAACAACCGCGGCGGGCCGGGGGCCGCGAAAATCTCACCCGGGACACTGACGTCCAGAAGCCCCTGGCCGACATAGCCGCTGAGGGCCGGCTCGTGACCGCTTCCGCCCAGAGTCACCACGGCGACTTTCTCCTTCGATTTGGGGGTCGCGCGCACCACCAGGTTGTTGCCCGCAAGCTTGACCTTGTCCGCGTGGGCGAGGGCAAAACCGTGGAGCAGATCGTTGACCAGGTTCTCGGGATCGTTAATGAACTTCTTCATCATGGCGTCAGTCCTTTCCACTCTGTCTTGGCCGGATCATTTCTTTTCCATCAGTTCGATGACGGCGCCGTTGTCGTTGATGAACGCCACCCGCAGCGACTCGGTCGCGTCGAATGGCTTGATAATGACGTTTTGTCCCTGCAAAGCCTTGTCCAGGTTGTCCACCACGAACGCCGCGTGCGACTTGTTCTGTACGTCCGGGTGCATCGGACTGCCCGGCTTGAAACGAAGGTACTCCACCCTGAACGGATGGGCTTCGGGATCGGTGATATACA
The DNA here is from genome assembly GCA_937868145.1 of uncultured Phycisphaerales bacterium. Taxonomy (GTDB): domain Bacteria; phylum Planctomycetota; class Phycisphaerae; order Sedimentisphaerales; family Anaerobacaceae; genus PLanc-01. Next base: position 12,402 of record CALMMH010000713.1, on the reverse strand, counting down.
CCTTGGCGCCTTCCAGATAGGTCTCATTCTTCTGGGCGGTGTTCACGGGAACGCCAAAGTGATGAAACGAGGCTGCGGCCATAATACTCCCCTTCAGTCTAAAGTAGTAAGAACGTAACCCACTGTCACCCAGGAGTTCCAGAACCGACTCATCCCGAGTGAGACGACTAGAATAGCAGATATCGATCAATTTCAAAAGAAGAAGTTGCCCGTACGGCGAAGGGAGGTCCGGCCGGCAGGCGGTGGCGGATTTCCAGGCTGCCAGGCATGTTCAGCAGACGCAGGGAATTCCGGGCGCCACGGCCAAATTGGCTCAACATGGCAAGATCCTCTGGACCTGAGGCGGGTCGAGAAGCTAAAATCATCACAGCATTGTGATAAGATCGATGAATCACCCAGTGAATGACCTTGAGATCTGACAATGAGAACATGCACAGCCCTACTCTGGAGTATCCTCTCCCTCGCAACCGGTTCCGCTCAAGCGGTCGATGTCTATGCCAGGAAGGATACATGGTCCGAAACCCTGTTGGCCACGCGGTTGCGATTCCAGCAGAACACCGAGGCCCTCGACGTCCAACTGGGACCCTGGTATTGCACGGGCGGTCTCTCCGCCGGTTCCTTTGCCAAGGCGTTGTTTCCCGAGCAGGGCGTCGATCTCCAGGCCAAGGACAGTGAAGGCAAGGCCCTGTGGCAACGACGCGACTATGCCGACGACCAGGTGCACCGCCTCGTCGCCGGTAGCGCGAGCGCAACCTACCTCTATCGTACGATCACGGCGCCCCAAGCCAAAGCCTTGTCCGTCTCGTTGGGAAGCGACGACGGCCTGGCCGTATGGCTCAACGGGGAAGAGATCCTCTCGAAGGACGTCCCTCGCGGCGTCGCGCCCGATCAGGACCACGTTCTACTGCCGTTGAAGGCGGGACAGAACCGTCTGCTCCTGAAGATTTACAATCAGACTGGCGACCACGGCTTCTATTTCGCGGCCGGCATGAACCCCCTCGCCGGCCTGTGGGCCCAGCTCGCCCGGGATTTCCCTCGCGAATCCCAGTGTATCCAGCAGGATAGCGGCGGCGCCCACCTGTCCTGGCTGCAAGAGGCCAGGCCGGAAGCGACTCGCAAAATGGTCGCCAAGGTAATCACGGAGTTGGGCTACAACGCCCAGGGGGTCCGGAAGCGTCTGGATGCAATTGACGCCGAGGACGAAGCCGGGCTGCTCAACCTTTACACCGGCGTCTGTCGTGTACGCGACGGGCTGAGCACCGTCAATCTTCGGGCCCTGCGGATGGCCATCGAAGACCTGACGGCCACGTTCGGCGCCCGGTACGCCGCCGGCGCCGACTACCTCGCCCGACTGACCCAGGTAGAACAGGCCCTGGCAGAGGGCGGGAACCTGGAAACGCTGGCTCAGCAGGCGACCGCCCTGCAACGGGAAGCTCTGCTGGCAAATCCCCTCCTGGACTTCGATCGCATCCTTCTGGTGCGCCGCGACGCGAAAGGACCGTCGCTCGGACTCCCGCAGAACTGGCAGGGTAACTGCGCTCTGCCGAGGAGCGGGTACGACGACGAGGTGGCCGTCATGCCGATGGCAATCGATGGTCCGCTGCAGACCGTGTTCCGGCCCAAGACGCCGGGCTTCGTCGGCGACGTGGATCTGCACTTCGACGCCGGGAAGATGCTCTTCAGCATGATCGGGAGCCACAATCGCTGGCAGATCTGGGAGGTCGGCCTCGACGGCGCTTCCCTGCGCCAGGTCACGCCTGGGGACGCCGACGACATTGACAACTACGACGCGTGCTACCTCCCGGATGAACGCATCATCTTCGCTTCGACCCGATGTTTTCAGGGGGTCCCCTGCGTCGGCGGAGGCAACACGGTCGCCAACCTCTGCATCATGAATCCCGACGGGACCGGCATCCGCCAGCTCTGTTTCGATCAGGATCACAACTGGTGCCCCACGGTGATGAACGACGGCCGGATCCTCTACTCGCGATGGGAATACTCCGACACATCGCACTACTTCTCGCGGATTCTCTTTTCGATGAACCCGGATGGCACGAACCAGATGGCCCATTACGGCAGCAATTCGTACTGGCCCAATTCGCTGTTCTACGCCCGCCCGATCCCCAACCAGCCGACGCAGTTCGCCGGCATCGTCTCAGGGCATCACGGGGTCGCCCGCATGGGAGAGTTGCACCTCTTCGATGTCGCTCGCGGCCGCTTCGAAGCGGACGGCGTCGTCCAGCAGATCCCCGGGTACGGCAAGAAAGTGGAAGCCAGAATCGTGGACCAGTTGGTCGATGATTCCTGGCCGAAGTTCCTGCATCCCTATCCGCTGAGCGACAAGTACATGCTGGCGGTCTCCCAGCCGACGGCCCAATCGAACTGGGGCATCTATCTGGTGGACACGTTCGACAACATGCTGCTGCTGAAAGAGGAGCCCGGCCGGGCCCTGCTGGAGCCGCTGCCTTTGCGGAAGACCGAACGCCCGCCGATGGTCCCCGACAGAGTGGACCTGCGACGTCAGGATGCATTGGTGTATCTGACCGACGTCTATTTCGGCCCCGGCCTCCAGAACGTCCCGCGCGGCACGGTCAAGGAACTGCGCCTGTATGCATTCCACTATGGCTATCCCCAGATGGGCGGCCACAAGAACGTCGCGGTGGAAGGCGGTTGGGACGTTCACCGCATCCTGGGAACCGTCCCTGTTTCGCAGGATGGCTCGGCCTTTTTCCGCGTCCCGGCCAACACGCCGATCGCCGTGCAGCCTCTGGATGCCCAGGGCAGAGCGGTTCAGGTCATGCGCAGTTGGTTCACCGCCATGCCCGGCGAGGTCCTCTCCTGCGTCGGTTGTCATGAGCAGCAGAACGCCAGTTCGCCGAGCCAGTACACCGCAGCGTCCCGGAAGAAACCGAGCCCCATCAAGCCCTGGCGAGGTCCCGTGAGGGGCTTCAGCTTCAAGCGGGAAGTGCAGCCCGTCCTGGACAAATACTGCACCGGCTGCCACGACGGCTCCAAACCGGAGCGGCCCAACTTCGCCCGGCAGGACAAAAACGGCTGGGGCAACTTCACGCCTTCCTATCTCGCTCTGCATCCCTACGTACGTCGCCCCGGACCGGAGAGCGACTACCATCTGGAAAAGCCCATGGAGTATCACGCCAACACCAGCGAGCTCATCCAGATGCTCAGCAAGGGACATCATGGCGTGACACTGGACAACGAGGCGTGGGGCGTTCTCTACACCTGGATCGACCTGAACGTTCCGGACCATGGAACGTGGAGCGAACACCAGCAGATCCCGAGCAATTTCCACGACCGGCGAAGGGAGATGCGTGCGGCTTACGCCTGTTTGCCCGACGAGGAGGATCCCGAGTCGATTCCCAGTTTCACGCCGGCGCCCGTGCAGTTTGTGCAACCGACGCCGCAGTCGCAACCGCAGAGCAATGTCCATCTCGCGGCGTGGCCGCTCGATGCGAACCAGACCAAGGCCCTGCAGCAGGAAGCCGGCGCACAGTCGCGGCAGAAGATCGATCTGGGCGGCGGGGTCACGATGGAACTGGCGGCGATTCCGTCGGGCCGGTTCGTGATGGGCAGCGATCAGGGCGCCGCCGATGAGACCCCTCGCGAAATCGTGCAGGTGAACAAGCCCTTCTGGATGGGCGTTTCCGAAGTGACCAACGCCCAGTACCGGCAATTCGACCCCAGTCATTTCAACGGCTACATCGAGCAGCAGCACAAGGATCACACTACGCCGGGTTACTGGATCGGAGACCCCCAGCACCCGGCGGTTCGTATCTCCTGGCAAGAGGCTGTCGCGTTCTGCGACTGGCTCAGCGAGCGAACGGGCCAACGGTTCACGCTCCCCACCGAAGACCAATGGGAATGGGCCTGTCGCGCCGGAACCGACACCCCGATGTCCTACGGCGACCCGAACACCGACTTCGGCCCGTACGCCAACCTCGCGGATCGGTCGATCGGGCTCCTGGCCGTTACCGGCGTCAATCCTCAGCCCATCGCCAATCCCAGCCCCTATGAGGACTGGCTGCCCAAGGACAATCGATTCGAAGATGGCCAGAAGATCATGTGTCATGTGGGACAGTATCGGCCCAACGCCTGGGGGCTGGCGGACATGCATGGCAACGTCTGGGAATGGACGCAGAGCACGTACAAACCATACCCCTACCGCGCCGAGGATGGCCGGAACGAGTTGTCGACAACCGGCCCTCGCGTCGTCCGCGGCGGTTCCTGGCACGATCGCCCCAAGAGGGCGACGTCTTCCTTCCGCATCGCCTACGCGCCCTGGCAGAAAGTCTTCAACGTGGGCTTCCGCGTTGTCTGTGAGATGGGCCCGAGCGGCTCCACCGTAGCGGCGACCGGAAAATAGCCGCCGGAAGGCATCGCGGAACGTTGTTCTGTCTCAGCGACGTTCGAACTGCGCCGATCGGATGCAAGGTCATCCGATCGGCAGACAGAGGTGGTTATGTAGCTGCCTTTTCCTGGTCCAGCAGCCAGGTCCATTCCTCGTCCACCTGCCGCTGGAAACCCTCCAGGAGGCCGGCAAACCTGGGGTTCTTGAGGTGTGTGAACCGCCCTTGCGAGAACAACCAGTCGGTGATCGGGATCTTCTGCTTCGGCCTGTAGTTGACCTTGTACTTGCCGTCCTCGACCTCATACAAAGGCCAGAAACACGTTTCCACGCCGCACCGCGCCGATTCCACCGCCATGTCGGGCGCGATGCGCCAGCCGGGAATACAGGGACACAGAACGTTGAGAAACGCCGGCCCGTCGAGCTCGATGCCCTTCTTGATCTTGTTCGAGAGATCAATCGGATTGTGGATGCTGGCCTGGGCGACATACCGCATGTGGTGCGCCACCATGATCTTCGTCAGATCCTTGCGCTGCTGCTGCTTGCCGGCGGTCACCTCTCCGACCGGCGTCGTCGTCGTGGCCGCTCCGAGCGGCGTGGCCCCGCTGCGCTGGATGCCCGTGTTCATATAGGCGCCGTTGTCGTAGCAGATGTACAGCAGATCGTGTCCCCGCTCCATCGCCGCGCTCAGGGACTGGATGCCGATATCGTACGTCCCGCCGTCGCCTCCCATGGCCACGAACTTGAGTCTCTTGTCCGTTCTGCCTTCCTTCTTCAGAACCCGGTACATGGCCTCGACGCCGCTCATCGTCGCTGCGACGTTCTCGAAGGCCGTGTGAATCCACGGCACATTCCACGCGGAATAAGGAAAGATCGACGAGGCCACTTCGAGGCACCCCGTCGCCGACCCCAGGACCAGATCGAAATCGGTCACCTGGGTCAGCATCTTGGTGAAGATCGGAACCGGACAGCCGGCGCAAAGCCTGTGGCCGCTGGAAAACGCAGCCTTCTTCTTCGCCATCTCCTGCAACGTAGGCACCGTTAATCTCCTCTCACATTCAGGAAGTCGAATATCTTTTCGACCTTGCCGTTCTGAAGATACCGCCGGCTCTCTGCGAACAGCTCCTGGATATCGTCGGGAAACAGTTCCCGGCCTCCCAGGCCGAACGTCCTGTTGTACACGAGCGGCCTGGGCTCGGCGTCATAGAGGGCCGTGCGAATCTCTCCAAAGAGAGGTCCGTAGGCGCCCATGCTCGTCGATCGATCCAGAACAGTGACAACCTTGGCGCCGCGGAGGGCTGCCGCGATCTGGGCGTACGGAAACGGCCTGAACAACCGAATCTTCAGCAAGCCGACCTTCTCTCCCGCGTCTCTCAAGGCGTCGACAACCTCTTTGATCTCGCCCGCCACGGAGTTGATGGCCACCATGACCCTCTCGGCATCCTCGATGCGATAGGATTCGAACAGTTCGTATTTTCGGCCGAACGTTCTGTAAAATCGGTCCGACACGCTCTCGATGACGGATTTGGCCGACTCGATGGCCGCCTGCTGGCCTCGTTTGTGCTCGATGTAGTAATCGTGCAGATCGAGCGCACCCCAGGTGACGGGACGATCCGTGTCGAGGAGCGAATGGAGCCCCCTGTACGGGCCGATGAAATCGCGGACGGCCTGATCCTCTTCGAGTTCCATCGTCTCGATCGAATGGGAGATGATGAAGCCGTCGAGGCACACCATCACCGGCAACCGAACGTCCCGATGCTCGGCGATGACAGGAGCCATGACCATGTTGTCGTAGGCTTCCTGGTTGTTCTCGGCATAGATCTGAATCCACCCGGCATCGCGAGCCCCCATGGAATCGCCGTGATCGCAATGGATATTGATCGGCGCCGAGAGCGCCCGGTTGACCACGGTCATCAGAATCGGCTGCCGCATGCTGGCTGCGATGTACAGCATCTCCCACATCAGCGCCAAACCGTTGGCGGAAGTCGCGGTCATGACCCGTCCCCCGGCCGCAGAGGCGCCGATGCAGGCCGACATCGCGCTGTGCTCGCTCTCGACCGTGATCAACTCGGTCTTCACCTTCCCATCGGCGACGAACGTCGCGAAATCCTCGATGACCTGCGTCGAAGGGGTAATGGGAAAGGCCGCCACCACATCAGGATTGATCTGGCGCATCGCCTCCGCCATGGCCCCGTTTCCAGTAATCGCTCTGGTTATAGGCATATTTCCGATCCCGTCATGTCTCTTCACGGATGAACTGGAGGGCCGGCTCTTTCCCCTGCTTGTTCACCGGGCATTCCCGCACGCACAGCCCGCAGCCTTTGCAGTGGAAATAGTCGATCTCTTTAATCTCTTTTCGATCCTTTCCGCCGGCGGTCCGCCCGTCCTGGAGCAGAAACGCCCCCTCCGGACAGAACACCCAGCAGGTCAGGCAATGGACACAGTTTTCTTTCTGCCACACCGGCCTCCAGGTCCTCCAGGTGCCCGTCTCGTAGTCCGCCGCGTTGCCTCCCTCGGTGATGACGCCGCCCGGGGGAAGATCCTGCCATTTTTTCAGTTTGTATTTATCGCTCATGCGTTCCTGACCTCATCATACCCACAGCGAATCGCATCCAGATTCTTGGCCACAAGGTCTTTCGCCAACAGAGCGGCAAAAGCATGCTCGGCCTCCTTGATCAGGGCCTCGATGGAGATGATCTGCGGGCAGGCCCTGGCAAAGGCCCCCATCATCGCCGAGTTGGGGATCTCCCGTTTGAACAGTCGATACGAGATGTTGTTGGCCGGGACGGTGTACAGCGTCTGTCCCGTCAGGCCCAACGCCCTTTTGGTTTCAGCCGCGTCTTTCTCCGTGTTCACGACAAAGACCGTATTCTCGCCGATCCCCTCGACAAGGCTCTTGCTGCCAATGAGCGTAGGGTCCACGATCATGACCACATCCGGCTCCAGCACGGGAATGTGAATGCGGATCCTCTTGTCGGCAAATCGGTCGAAAGCGCGGACGGGCGCTCCTCGTCTCTCCGGGCCGTAATCCGGGAATGCGGAGACATACTTGCCCGTCCCCTGCACCGCTTCGGCAAGCGACTTCGCGCCGGTCACGGTCCCTTGCCCGCCCCGCCCATGCCATCGCACCTCAAAGTACTCAGACACTCTAACCTCCTGAACCACGTATGATCGAGAAAACGTCAGATATCGTTACGGTGTGACGCTGTAGCCATCCGTAGAGCCAACCACGCTCCAGGATCCGTTCCCCCCAGGGTTCTTGGATTCCATGCGATCACAACCGGTACGGAACCGATTCTAATATTCAGGATGAGGGTCTGCCAAGACAAAAAAGGCGGTACGTACGTCGGCTCCGATCCAACAGGGGCCGGCCTGGTCGCCCCGAGGGTGGTGCGAAAACGGCGACGACACTTGCATTGTCCGCGTCCTTGCGATATACCCACATAGAACCATCGGCCGCGTCCGACGGAACAGAACAATCGTGATGGCATGATCTTCTATGTGCAGGAGACGAAAATGAAGGAACCCAGACAGCTTGCGACACGCAGAACCATCCTGAAGTACTCCGTGGGCACCACGGTGGCCATGGCCGCGGCCTCTTCCGGCTGCACCAGTCTGGCAGGGTCGAAGAAGGATGATCCCAGCGTCGGGAAGTTCTACCAGACCGACGGAGCCTTCAGCCAGCAATCCGCCAAGGAGGCCTACTTCGCCATGATGAAGCGATTCGGCTATCCCATCCCCGACGTCCTCGCGACGGACCAGTTCTGGGTATGCGACTTTCTGCAGCGGGACTTCGCGAAACTGGGCATGGGCGGAATCTTCTGGATCAACTCCTCAGGCACATATGCCAAGGCCGGCGTCCAAGCCTATGCCGGCGACTTCAAAGAAGACCACTACGGCTACCTCGGACACGAAATCTATCTGCTTCCCGGACAATTGCTGCCCGAACACCGGCACGTCGGTGGAAACGAGGGATACGGGCCGAAGATGGAATCCTGGCAGGTCCGATACGGAACCGTGGAGTTCTTCGGCGAGCACAAAGGCGCCGGCGACGAGATCTTGATCAGCGAGATGCCCCCGCAGGACCGTCCCTGGGGCTATGGTCAGGACTGGTTCAAATCCAAGTACATCGCGACCCGCACGGCCAAGTCCGGCCGGCTCTACACCATGGGAGATCCGGAATCGTGGCACGGCCAGCGTGCCGGAGCCGAGGGCGCCATCGTCACCGAATACGCCACGTACCACAACCAGGTGGAGTTCAGCAAACCCGGAATGAAGTTTGCCAGCTCCGAGGCGATCTGACCCGTAAGTGCATATGGGGCCTACGCCGCCTGCGGAGGTAGTATGCGCCGTGGTACGATCTGCAGGCTGGTAAGGAAGGCCGACCAGTGACCACCACAAAGTCGATAAAGGTGAACGCGCCGACGAGGACCGTCCTGATCTGGCCCATCCTCGAAGGACTTCCCGCGGCGGCATTCTACCTTCTGTTCTACCTGTATCTGGCCTTTGAGGTCGATCTGCGTCTGGTGTATAACGGCGGCGGCCTGATCGACAACTTCCCGACCTTCTACGTGGATTGGGAGTTCCTGAAGGGGCAACTGGCCTGTCCGGCGGGAATGATTGAATACGTCTGCGCCTTTCTGGCACAGTTCTTCTACTATTCGTGGGCCGGAGCCGCGATCGTGACGTGCCAGGCGTGGCTGATCGGCTGGGGGACGGACGCCTATCTCAAGCAGATCGGCGCCTCACGTCTGCGGATCCTCCGGTTCGTCGGGCCTCTGGTCCTGGCGGCCGTGTACTCCCAGTACGTCTTTCACTTCACCACGACCCTGGCTTTCACTGTCGTACTGATTGCGGCCTGCCTGTTCCTGCGGTTCGGACCTGAGCGGGCGGTTCGTCGAACTCTCTGCTTTCTGACCCTGTCTATCGCTCTCTATGCTGCAACGGGAGCTGCATCTCTTCTCTTCGCCTTCCTGTGCGCAGGAGCCCGGATCGTCAAGGATCATCGGTACCGCGAAGCCCTGGGGTATGGGGTATCCGCAATCGTCGTTCCCTACCTCGTCGGTGTCATGACCTGGGGACTCTCGCCCCTCGATGCCTATGTCCAGCTGCTGCCGATCTACCTGGGGACCCGAGTGAATGAGCCTCCCAAGCTGATGCTGAAAACCATCGGGGTCCTCTACCTCTTTCTGTCTGTGGTCCTGGCAGCCGTGGGTCTCTGGCGTTTGACCCTCGGACGGCGGATGTCCTTTGCGAAGCCCCTGCCGATCCAGGCAGGCCGCAGCTCCAGGAAATCGCCTCCCCCACAGAGTAGAGCCAAGTCCGGCGTGCTAAGGTGGACGATCGAGACAGTCCTCTTGGCGGTCGCGACCACGGCCACCCTGCACTTCTACCACGATCCCAAGCTCAAGGCCTTGTTCGCGGTGGATTACTACTCCCGGCAAGGCATGTGGTCCAGGGTTTTGGACACGGCCAAACGTTCTCCCCCTCATTATCTGATCTGTCACGCCGTGAATCGGGCTCTCTACCACACCGACCGGCTCGGGGACGAAATGTTCAGCTACTATCAGGACCCCAAGGCCCTCCTCCTGGCCGGAAGGGAATCCCTCTGGCAGAAGGTCGACGCCTGCATGGAGCTCGGACTGATCAACGAGGCGGAGAACGCGCTGACCATCTCGGTGGAGATGTACGGGGAAAAGCCCCTCCTGCTCCAACGTCTGGCGCGGATCTATCTGGTCAAGGGCGACATCGAGACCGCCGGCGTCTATCTCAGCGCCCTGAGCAAGGTCCCGTTCTGGGGGCGACAGGCCAGAGAGGACCTCGCGCAATTGCAGGACGATCCGAACGTTGCCCAGGACGAGGAGATCCAACGTCTCCGCGCAGTCCGACTCAGACAGGACTTCGTCAGGCCGGCGGACTTCCTCCGTCAGTTGTTAACGGAGAACCCCAGGAACCGCATGGCCTATGAATACGGCATGGCCTGGCTCCTGCTGACCAAGAACCTCGCCGGTTTTGTCCAGCTCTTCAACACCCACCACGACCGGGTCGAGTCGAGGATCCCGAGACACTACGAGGAGGCCATCCTGCTGGCCAAGGCCCTCAACGCGGGGGCAGTGGATCTGGGCGCCCGTTCCGTCAGCCAGGAGTCCCAGGATCGGTTCACGTCCTTTATGAAGGCCCTCCAGCCCTTTGGCCGGGACACGGCGGCTGCGCGCAAGTCCCTCAGGAAGGGCTTCGGCGACAGTTTCTATTACTATTTCTTCCTCAGCGGTTCCGGAGGCCGGTAATGCCGAAACGGAGGATCAAGGTTCTGCTCCTGGTGGTGTCGCTCCTGGCCATCGGCGGGATGATCGCGTGGGCGTCGGGAAGGGCCGAGCGAGTCGATCGCTTCGTGTCTGTGGATCGCCCTGCGAGGATCTTCCCGAACTGCAACGACGCCGTAATCCCGCCCAACATCGCCCCACTGAATTTCGAGATCCGCGAGGAAGGAACGGCCTATGCGGCCCGAATCTCCTCCGGTCAGGGCGACCCCATCGAGGTCTCCGGCAGAGGCCCCGCCATCCTGATTCCCAAGGGACCGTGGCGCGACCTCCTGGCCAGGAACCGGGGAGGGGATCTCCGCATCGAGGTCTTCATCAAAGACCAGGCCGGCCAGTGGACCCGCCCCAACGCCGTGACCTGCCGGATCGCCCCGGAGGAGATCGACCGCTACCTCGTATACAGAAGGATGCACATGGGGCACCTGCACGTCAGGAGCCCCATCGGGATCTACTGCCGCGATCTGACCGGTTTCCAGGAATCGCTGGTCTTGAGCAGCAACGATTGCGGGAAGGCCTGCGTGAACTGCCACTCCTTTGCCCAGAACCGCACCGGCCGGATGCTGGTCGGCCTTCGCTCGCCGCAATACGGTGTGGCGACCCTCGTCGTGGACGGCCAGTCCGTGCACCGAATCGACAAGAAGTTCGGCTACACCTCGTGGCATCCCAGCGGCCGGCTGGCTGCCTTTTCGATCAACGACCTGCCGATGTTCTATCACGCCAGCCGCAACGAGGCCAGGGACACCACGGACCTCGACTCCCTGCTGGCCTTCTACTACAGCGACACCAAGTCCATCGTCTCGGTGCCCCAACTCGCCCAAAAGGATCGGCTGGAGAACTGGCCCGCCTGGTCCGGCGACGGCCGCTACCTCTACTTTTGCAGCGCCCCCAAGCTGTGGACCGACGGCGCCGAGTATCCTCCGGTTCAGTACGACCAGGTCCGATACGACCTGATGCGAATCGCCTACGATCCCAATGCCAACACCTGGGGCCAGCCCGAAACCGTGCTTTCCTCCAAGGACACAGGCAAGAGCGTCGCCATGCCCCGGTGCAGTCCCGACGGCCGATGGCTCTCTTTCTGCATGTGCGACCATGGCTACTTCCCGACCTGGCAGGAAGACAGCGACATTTATCTCATGGACCTCCAGGCCTCCACCGCGACTCCCTTCCCCTATCAACACCCGGAGTTCAACAGCAACAGGAGCGAATCCTGGCAGACCTGGTCGAGCAACAGCCGGTGGCTCGTGTACAGCAGCAAGGCTCAGAACGGCTTCTTCACACGGCTGTTCATCTCCTACGTCGATCCCGAGGGCAAGGCCCACCGGCCGATCGTCCTGCCCCAGAAAGACCCGGCCTACTACGAATCCTGCCTCCAGAATTACAACACCGCCGAGCTGGTCACCGAGCCGCCGTATGTCACGGGCGAGCGGCTCGCCGGCGTCTTCCGCAGGCCCACTGACGTCTCGCTCGGCCTGCCGACGACCGGTCCCACCCCCATCGCCAAGCCCACCCTGCAGAACACCCAGAACGTCCCGGGCCGGGCGCAGCGGGATTAGCGCCGCATTGCCTTGAACCGGCTCTTGGCAGACGACACGGCCCTCGGACCGGCGTCAAAGAAGAAGGGGCGACGGAGAATCCCAAATCTGTCAAGGGGTCCCATGAAGGGGTGTGCGACTAGATTTCGTGGGGGCTGTGTGCTCGGTATGTCATTGCGAGCGTAGC
>CALMMH010000712.1 GCA_937868145.1 uncultured Phycisphaerales bacterium | reverse complement strand
ATCGACAAGGCCGTGGAGGGCTACCGCGAAGCGGGAGCCCGGATCGTCGAGCTGGCCATGCCGCACTTGGATTACGCCATCGCGGCCTACTATGTGATCGCGACAGCCGAAGCGTCGAGCAACCTGGCTCGCTATGATGGCGTCCACTATGGCCACCGTACCCCGAACCCGGCCGATTACGTCGAAGTTTATTCGAAGTCCCGCGAGGAGGCCTTCGGCAAAGAGGTCAAGCGGCGGATCATGCTCGGGACCTACGCGTTGTCGAGCGGCTATTATGACGCCTACTACCTCAAGGCCCTCAAGGTCCGGAACCTCATTCGCGGCGATTTCGTGCGGGCGTTCGAGCAGTGCGATTGCATGATGATGCCGGTGGCGCCGACCACGGCGTTTGCGTTCGGCGAGAAGGCCGACGACCCGCTGAAGATGTACCTGTCGGACATCTACACGATCGCGGTCAACCTCTCGGGCATTCCTGCGATCAGCGTCCCGTGCGGATTCGACGACGCCGGCATGCCGATCGGCCTGCAGGTGATCGGGCCGGCTTTCAGCGAGGCGCGCCTGCTGCGGGTTGCCCGGATGCACGAATCGCGAACGGAGTGGCACACGAAGAAACCTGAGGTGAAAGTGTGATTTTTGATGTTTGATGTTTGATTTTCCGCTCTTCAATCAACCATCAACAATCACAAATCAACAATCGACCTATGAGCGACCTGACGTACAAAATCATAGTCGGCCTGGAGATCCACGTTCAACTCAACACGCGGACGAAAATGTTCTGCGGTTGCGCGCTGAGCTTCGGAGAAGAGGCCAACAGTCGGGTGTGTCCGGTGTGCCTGGGGTTGCCCGGCGCGCTGCCGGTGATGAATGGTCAGGCTGTCGAGCATTCGATCCTTGCGGCGATGGCTCTCAACTGCGAGATCGCCGAGTTCACCAAGTGGGACCGCAAGAGCTACTATTACCCGGACCTGCCGAAGAATTACCAGATCAGCCAGTACGATCTGCCGCTGGGCGGCCCCGGCTACATTGAAATCCCGCTCGAAGACGGCAAGACCAAGAGAATCCGCATCCGCCGGGCGCATCTGGAAGAGGATGCAGGCAAGAACCTCCATACCGCCGGGCATCATTCGCAGGTGGACCTCAATCGCGCCGGGACGCCTCTGCTGGAGATCGTCACCGAGCCCGATTTGAATAGTCCCGAGCAGGTGCGGGCCCTGGCCGTCGAGCTGCAACGGATCGTGCGATATCTCGGGGTCTCCGAGGCCGACATGCAGAAGGGCCACATGCGGTTCGAGCCGAACGTGAACCTGATCATCGAGAGGGGTGGGCAGCAATTCAAAACGCCGATCGCGGAGGTCAAGAACCTCAACAGCTTCCGGGCTCTGGAGCGGAGCGTCGCCTATGAGGTCCGTCGGCAGCTCGACGATTTCCTCGAGACCGGCCGCACCATGCAGATGGGCAACAAGTCCACTCGCGGTTGGGACGATGTGAACGAGGCCACCGTGCTCCAGCGGGAAAAGGAAGAGGCGCACGACTACCGGTATTTCCCCGACCCGGATCTGGTCCCTGTGACGCCGTCGTCGCAGTGGCTGGCTCAGATTCGCTCGCGGCTGTGCGAACTTCCCGTGCAGCGGCAGACTCGCTACGTCAGTGAGTACGGTCTGAGCGACTACGACGCCGGGGTTTTGACCGGCGACCGTTCGACGGCCGATTTCTTCGAGCAGGCGGTGAAACTGGGCGCAGCGCCCAAGCGGGTGTGCAACCTGCTGACGCAGGTCGGCCTTAAGCTTGCCAACGAGAAAGGCCGCGATCTGCCAGGCCTGGGACTGACGTCCGACGGCGTGGCGGAGTTGGCCAGGATGGTCGACACCGGGACGATCAGCGCTTCGGCGGGCAACACGATTCTTGCTGCGATGGTCGAGACCGGAAAGAAGCCCGACGTTCTGGCACAGGAACTGAATTTGATCCAGAAGAGCGACGCGGGCGAGTTGGAGCGGATTCTGGACCAGGTCCTCGCGGAGAACGCCGCGGCGGTGGCCGAGATCACCACCGGCGGCAAGAAGGCCCAGAAATCACGGGGCTTCCTCATGGGGCAGGTGATGCAGAAGACCCAGGGGCAGGCCAATCCGAAGATTGTCTCGGAGTTGCTGAGCAAGAAACTCGGTTCGTGAGCAGGTTGGAGTGGAAAGGGGACGCCATGAAGGTTGCCAGGAGCATCAACGTAGCGAAGAAGCCTGTGAATGTCGAAGGGGCCAAGGGAGTGGGGATTCGCGTGCTGATCTCGAAAGACGACGGCGCCCCGACGTTCGCGATGCGGATGTTCGAGATCGAGCCCGGCGGCAACACGCCGTTGCACAAGCACCCACACGAGCACGAGGTGTTCATCGTCGAAGGCTCCGGCGTCTTCGTCCATGAAGGCCAGAACCATCCGATCTCGAAGGAAGACGTCATCTTCGTCCCCGGCAACGACCTGCACTGCTTCAAGAACACCAGCGACGCCACCCTGCGATTCCTCTGCCTGGTCCCGCTTTCCGGGGCATAACGGCATTCGTGGATTCCGCCGAGCCTTGGCACACAAACAAACCGGCCGCCGTCATAGCTGCACTGGGCAGCCACAACGCCGGCCGGTGTACAATCATCAATAATCAATCATCGATAGTCGATGTTCACGGCACCTTCTTGCCCACGGCCTCGCGGTCGCCTCGCGGTGAAGTGAACGTGCCTTTCAGGGCTTCGCCTTCGACCTTGCCCTTGAACTCCATCTTGAATTCCTGGTCGTTGAACGTCCGGACGATCGTGAAACTCACCTCATTGCCGGTGACCTTCAGGTCCGAGATGGGGGTTTCGGTGTCCCGCATCGTGTAGGTGCCGGTCATGTCCGGCTTGATCGTCAGCGTGCTCGTGCGGGTGCCCTGCGGGGTCTCCCTCGTGAACTCCCACTTGCCGACGGCGGCGCTCGCCGTCGCTTCCGGCAGCTTCTTGCCCGTCATCTTGTAGGTGCCTCGCTCGGAGCTGCTCTCTCCAGTGAGGGCATTGTCCTGAAGCTTGAATTTGTAGTCGATCACGAAGGTCTGATCGCCGAAGCTCAACTCGAGCGAGTAGGTCACCTGGTTGCCTTCGAACTTGAAGTCCTTGACGGGCGTCTCGCCGCCGAAGAACTCCTGACGGGCGGTCAGGTCGGGGAACACGGTCAGCGTCGATTCCCGCGGCCCCTGGTCGATTTCGGTCGTCATGGCCCACTTGCCGATGACGGCGGCGCCGACGCGCGTGCCGGTGACCGGGATTTCGCCCATCTGGCT
>CALMMH010000711.1 GCA_937868145.1 uncultured Phycisphaerales bacterium | reverse complement strand
GAGGATTGTGCCATGCGGAGCCGTAGTCCCCCTCGCAACGACCTACGTCTTGCGACAAATAGGCCTTCTTCCAGACAAAGAACACATGCTTGCCGCCTTGATCGTGGACGAGCGGGATGCCGTGCCGGTTCGCAAACTCCAGCAGCGGAATCACCTCCGCGAAGCCCAGGAACGAGCCTCCCTCGTGATACGGGGCGTAGTGCCCGTTGAAGCATTGCAGTTCGTCGATTTCGTCGCACACGCGGTTTTCCAGAAATGCCCTGGCGTTGTCGCGCGTCAGCCTCTTGTCGCTGAACCACAGATCATCGACGACCACGAGGCTCCCGTCGGGCAGAGAAGGCAGAACGGTTTCGAGCACGTGCTTCATGATCGGCACATTCGGCAGATCGTGCGCGTCGACGAAGAAAATCACCTTGTCCTGAGACGACCACAGACGGCTGAAATCGGTCTGGAGAATGTCCTGCTCCAGGAGCGTCACGCGGGACAGATCCGCCGGCAGGAATCCCCGCGTTTCGCGAAGAGTCTCGAAGCTCAAGTCCACTGCGTAGATCTTGGCCTTTGTTGTCGAACCGATCCAGGTCCGCAGCGAAAGTCCGCCCAACGTGCCTAATTCGACGATGACGGACGGATCGAGCTGCCGCGCCAGGGACGCGAGAGAGGACATCGTCCGGGCCGACTGGTCGCGGTAGTAGAGCCGGTTCTCCCGGCGGGCCATCACATCGATCATTTCCTGAAAGACCGGATCGTTCGACGTCTCGCGCAGGAGCGTCGACACGGGAAGCTTGCGGTCCGGCGGCTTGACACAGGATGTCGCGCGAGCACGGCGCTCGCCGACCTTCTGGAGAATCTGATGGTACAGGCTCAGGACCTTCTCGCCGCCCTTGTCGATGCTGAACCGATCGCGAGCCTCGATCACATTCTGTTTCAGCGCCGGCAGATCCAGACGGTTCAGAATCTCCGGCAGATTCTCCAGATCGTGCTCCTGGAGGACCACGCCGAGGTTATATTGCTCGACCAGGCCGGCCATGTAGTGGTTGTCGGCGTCGATGACCACAGGGAGTCCCGCCCGAAGGTAGGTGAGGAACTTGGTCGCCATGAAGTAGTCGTATTCGACCGCGTTCATGTCCTTGGGCCTCAGGAGCGTCACACCGTAGTCGTAGTCGGAGATCTCGCGCACGAAGTCGTCGAGCTTCTTCGGCGTGCAGGCGTGGATGTGCGTCAGACCGAGCCTGCGAATGACTTCCTTGAGTCCCTCGTTCTCGACGATGCCATGCACGTAGGGCGAGTTGTAGACGTAGAGCTGCAGGTTCCCGCGAGTGAAATAGGGAACCACTTTCGTGAACGCGCGATAATAGAGATCCTCGGGATTCGTGGTCGCCAGCATGCAGCCGCCGTAGACCAGGCGAATCTCGCCGTCGCTTCGCGGCGGCTTGCTGCACGCCGGCTCCTGGAGGTACTCGGTCACCGAAACGAGGGAGCCACGATAGTCGTACTTCTGCACGAGCCGCTCGGAGATTTCCTCGGAACACAGATGCATGATGTGACCGTAGTTGCGGAAGAAATGCTCCTCTCCGAAGCGGACCTGCTCGGCGCTGCTGTGCGTCTTGTCGAAATAACTGTCCGGCAGGAAGGAGAGCACCTCGTAAAAGTCCACCACCGTTCGCTCGCGATCGGGAACGAAGGGCGACAGGGGCAACGCCTGGATGCCCCAGCCCACGTTCAGGTGCACCAGAGCCGGATCCACCATCCGGAAGACCAGCGGCCACAGATACAGGAACGGCTCGGTCAGACCCGCGTCGAAATTCGCATCGAGGAGTTGCCCGGGCGAGAGGGAAACACATCGAATCTCTTGATCCTTCTGACGGAGGCATTGAGCCATCATGGGGATCGTGTGGATCTCGCGGTAGAGAGGATAGAGAACAACCGGCTGCCCTCTCAGCGACTGCACCACATCCCGCACACCCTGGAACCGCCGGGAGTCGACGAATCGATCGAGATAATCATTAAGGCGAACGTCGCGGCAACGACCCGGAAATTCGCCACCGGAGAACCCGATCACGACATGCCCTTCGGGCACACCGTCGCACACGGAGGAAACCGGATGAGGCGACAATTGCCCCTTCTGCCCCTCCAATCCATCGGCCACGATGAATCCGGCCGGCCGCGACAAACCGGTCTCGCTCAGCGCGTCCAGAAAAGACGCGAGCAGATCGAACTGTTCCGGTTCGTCCAGGTACAAACTGTAAGGAGTCCCCTGGGTCTGGGCGATAAGTTCGAGTAGCCTGGACAGACACCGCCAGTTCTTGTACGTCCCGAACCAGTTCTGGAATTTCATCGAGACGTACTGTTTCTCCTTGTCGGAGAGAGTCTTGCCGATCTCCTGGTCCAGGGCGTTCTGGTACTCGCGTGCGTTGAGGAAACCAGTCCGCTCCAGTTTCTCCATCAATTGAGGCCAGGAGAAGACCGCAGTTTCAGGTTGAAGGACATGGCTGGAGGCCGGCGCCTTGGCTGTCCCGCAGACACGCTTGCGGCGGCCGACGGCGACGCTTCGAGCCGCCCGAAGAGACAGGCCGCCGGATCCGGCGACCCCATCGTAAAGCCTCAGGACCTTCTCCACCGCTTTGTCGACCCGGAACTGTTCACGGAAACGAACAACGTTCCTTTTGAGCTGATCGATGTCCTGGCTGTTCAGGAGCTCGGGCATCCGCTCGCAGTCGTCGTACGAGTAAACCACGCCGATGCCGTGCTCCCTCACCAGGTCGGCGACAAAAGTCTGATCCTCGGGAACGACGATGGGCAAGCCCGCCCGAAGGTAGGCGACGATCTTGCCGGGGAGGATGTAGCCGTAGCTCGTCGGCCGGACCTCCTCGGGCGTCGGGACGCACATGCCGAAATCGTAGTCGGCGATCTCTCGCACGAAATCGTTCTCGGCCAGCGGCATGCACGCGTGAACGTTCTTGATTCCCATTCGCGAGGCGAGTTCGTCGACTGCCCTGGCCGGCCCAAACCCGTACAGATACGGGGAGGGGTAGAGATACAGGTGCAGGTTCCCGCGACAGTAGAACTTCGTCATCTGGACGAAGTTCTTGTAGTGAGGGTCGTCCTCGCCGGCCCCTTCGCGAACGAGCAGACCACCATAGACGAGTCGGATGACGCCGTCGCGTCTTGAGGGCTTGGGATCATACACCGGCTCGCGAAGGTACTCCGTCACCGAGACGATTTCCCGCCCCGGATACATCTCGCGGAGAGAATCCGAGACATCATCGGAGCAACGGTGAACGAACCGGCCGAATCGCGAGAACAACACCTTCTCCGACGCGCGAGTCAATGCGAGCGGCTCAGAGTGATTGCCCTCGAGCGCGTCGTCGCGGACGAAGGTCAGCAGATCGTAGAAATCGATCACAGCGTCCTTCGGCAGGAAGGGAACGAAGGGAAGCCCCTGCGTACCCCATCCGACGTTCACGTGGAACAGCTCCGGCGACAGCGATCTGAACACCAGCGGCCACAGATAGAAGAAGGGCTGCGCGATGACCGCGTCGAATTCTTCGACGCCGGAACCCTGTGCGGAATTCACCAGCAGCGCCGTGGCGAAATCCGAGTTCTTTCGGATCTCTTCCGAGAGCGCCGCCAACGTCTGCACCTTGCGATAATCGACGTAAAGGGCTATCCGGCGGCCCGCCAGTTTCTGTCGGGTCTCCTGCGAAACGGAAAGGTGGGACTCGTCGATGAAGCGGTCCAGGTAGTCGTTGCCGCGATCCCTGCCGTTGTCCCGCAGCGGACGATCATCCGACAGAGTGAACACGACCGTGTTCTTCCGATCCTGCCAGTCGCCCACGCGACAGGCCGGAAACGGCGAGTACATCTCCGGCTTGAACATCCCCCAGAGCGAGTCCTCCACGAGAAAGCCGCGGAACAGCCGGGAGTCAAAGCGATGCTGCGAAGCCAGGATGCGAAGGAGCTCAAGATCCACCTCCGTTCGCAGGTACAGCGCGCTGGGCCGGTCCCGCTCGGACGTCAGCAATTCAACCGCCCGTTCGACAACACGATGGAGACAGTACTGCTGACGCCAAACGCCAAATCGTTGCACGACGTAGTCCCGAGCCGTGGCGTCATCCAGAGTCCGGATGCGCTGCTCCAGGAAGTCTCTGTAGTTTGCGTCGGAAAGAAAGCTCATATGCTGCACCTCCGAGCCCGAGGGCTCGATGTCCTGCTGAATTCGAATCAAAAGACCAGACTGTCGCGCGTCGCCTTGCGTATCCGGTTGATCTCTTCGACCGTCGTACCCCAGATCTCGCAGACCTTGCCGATCCGATCAGGCGAAAAATTGATGCGATCCCATTCGTAGACGCGAAGCGCCGAGACGTCCTTCGGCGTCCACTCACTCGAGAGGATCTGCCCATACCGCCAGTCCACAGT
>CALMMH010000710.1 GCA_937868145.1 uncultured Phycisphaerales bacterium | reverse complement strand
ACGATTTCAATAACATACTCACGGTCATTCTGGGCAACCTGTCGCTGGCCCGGCGGGAAGTCAAACCGGAAGATCCGGTCTACGAGCTGTTGGAAGAGGCTGATCGTGCGTCCAATCGAGCCAGAGACCTGACGCAGCAGCTCTTGACGTTCTCTCGCGGAGGAGCGCCGGTGCGGCAGGTGGCCTCCATCTGTTGAGGTCGACCTCCGCCCAGAAGACGCCGGTCTTGCCGGCGCTCGAGGCCAGAATCCGGCCCATGGGGTCGATCACGAGACTGTTGCCGTCGTAGACACAGGGCGCCATGTACACGCCGTTGTCGCGGGCGCGGACGCGAAAGACTGTTTCGCCGTTGGCCTTGCCGTCGGCGTCCGGCAGCGTGTCGCCCCACGTGGGCGACAGGATCACCTCGGCGCCTTTGCTCGCGAAGATCGCGGTCGCCTCCGGGAAGAACCAGTCGTAGCAGATCTGGATCGCCACGCGGCCGAAGTCCGTATCGAAGACGGGGTATTCGCCGCCGGGCCGGACGCCCTGCTTCCACTCCTCGCGAGGCAGATGGACTTTGCGGTAGGCGCCCGCGAGCCGTCCCTGGCGGTCGATCAGCACCGCAGTGTTGTAGACGACTTCGCCGACCCGCTCGCTCAGACTGGCCACAATCCAGAGATGATTGCTCTTGGCGGCTTCGCCGAGGCGTTGGGTCGTCGGCCCCGGAACGGGCTCGGCGACATCCTGCGTCGAAGCGTTCGTGCCCACCTGGGTAATCGCTTCGCCGAGACAGACGATATCCAGCCCAAGCTTGCCGGCGGCATCGATTTGCTCGCACCAGAGCTTCAGGTTGTTGTCGGGCGTGCTCTGTCGGGGCCGCAAGTATACGGTTCCGATTCTGACCTTGCGTGGCGCCGGGTCGGGCACAGCCTGCATCTCGATGTGTTTCCACACCACAGTCCCCCCGCCAGGCCACTTCAATTCCAGGACCATCTGGGCGGCGTCGGTCCCTTCCGGCGACACCAACACGTCGCCGAAGCGGGCGATCGCCCCGTCCACCGTCGGCCCGCGCACAAGCATGCCGGCCGGAAGGATCAAATCATCCCCCTTGAGCCAGTTCACACGGACGATCACCGACTGGAACGGCCACTCGATCGCACGCAGTTCGCAGACCGCCGAGATGCGATAGGCCTGTCGCGGACGAATCCCCCGGACGCTCTGGACGGCGCCGCCGACCGCGTAGGGATCGCCGCTCGAGTCGACGAGCAGCCCGTCCGCGGTCCCCCGCACACGGCAGGCCGCCGGACTCCACTGAGGCGTCCAGACCGACCAGCCTTCGGGCACCGTTCGTCCATCCGCGGTGTTGAATTCGGGATTGGCTATCAGGTTCTCGGTCGCCGCCTGCAGGGTTCCCACCCCCAACAGCATCACGCCGACGCACAACAGGATCCGTCGTTCGCACATGCGCAGTCCTCTCCGAACATAACACGATCATTCCCTGCCGCATCGGGGCGAGGGCTATCTTCGTTCCAACCGGCTCAACGCGGTTTTGGCCACACGGACAACGCACTCGTCCGAATCCTTGGCGGCCGCCTGAATCTGGGGCAGAACCGGCCGAGCCTTCTCGCCGATCTTCTCGAGCGCCACCATCGCGAACATTCGCGTCTTGTCTGTGGGGTTCTGGAGAGCCTCCGCCAGAATCGGCAACCCAACCCGTTCCTCGCCCCAGTCGCACATTGCGTGGGCCGCCGCGACCCGCACGACCATTGAGGAATCCTCCAGCATGGTGGTCACCGCCGGCTTGGCCATCGCCAAATCGACCGGATACTTCGTCCAGGCGTGCAGGCCGACGACCGACCAGTATCGGACGGCCGGTTTTGTATCCTTCAAGTGAGCCAGGAACGAGGTCGTCGCATTCGGTCCCCCGAAGTCCAGGTCCTTGACCTTGGCCAGGCGTTGTCGCAAACCCGCCAGGTCGGACTTGTCCTCCCAATGATCGACGTGAGTCGGTTCCGGCTTGTCCACCACGGCATCGCCCATTCTGAATGCGGCGACGCCACTGTCGTGGAATCCGAGTCGGCATGCCTGCGCGTACAGGACCTCCCCGGGTTTGAGCAACACAGGCTTGACATAGAGATTCCAGCCGTCGCTGTCTTTGGGGTCCCCGCCGATCCGCCAGGCAATGGATGACCCCAACGTGGCACAGGCGATCGTGAGCGTCCCACCTTCTTCCTTGTTGCCGGCGAACTTGATGAAAACCGGGTCGCTCACGCTGGCGAACTTGCCGCCGGGCCGCTTCAACTCATCGAAGAGCGGCTCGGGGATCAGACCGACGTCCATCGTCTCATGGCTCCATAGGGAATGGGCTTGACGCATCCGCTCCAGCACGTCCTTGTACTTCGGATCCCCTGCGAGATTGTTGACCTCATGCGGATCGGCCACGGTGTCGTAGAGTTCCTCGATGGGCTTCGTCGGCTCGAAGTACTGTGTCTGAGGCCCCTGGAGCTTGCCCTCGGCGTGCAGGCGTCGCATCTCCTGCATGGTCGGCATCTGGTCCATGTAGGCGATGGTCTGCGCCCGGGAGACGTGCCACATGTAGTTGCGAATGTACCGGAACTGCCTGTCCCGAACCGTACGGATCAGATCGTAAGCTTCATCCATCCGGTCGCGGGCCCCGTATACGTACTCGCGGGGTTTGCCTCTCTGGCGGCCGAGGAAGGCCCGTCCCTGCATGCGTTTGGGAATCTCGACGCCCGCCAGCGACAGCAGGGTCGGGGCAAAGTCGACGAACGCGATCAACTCGTCGTTGGCGATGCCGGGCTTGAGAGCATCGGGATTGTCCGGCGCGGCGGCAGCACGCCATTTTTCGGGAACGCGGACGATCAACGGGACCCGGCTGCCCGAGTCATAGACCCACCGCTTGGCCCGAGGCAGTCCCCGCCCGTGGTCGCCCCAGAACCAGACGATCGTGTCCTCCGCCAGTCCGTCGGCTTCGAGCTGATCCAGAACCTCCTTGACCTGCCTGTCCAGCAGCGTAACAAGATCGTAGTACCGCGCCCAATCCTCGCGAACCTTCGGCGTGTCCGGATAATACGGCGGCAGCTGGGCCTTGGCCGGGTCATGCCGCTGACCGGAACCCAGGCGGACCAATTGCTTGGTCATCTCCGCACTGCGATCGCGGATCCGGCTCTCATGGGTGGTCGTGAAATTGATCACCGCGAAGAACGGTTTGTCCTTCGGACGGTTCCGCCAATGAGCCGCGGCGCTGCACTCGTCCCAGACCGTCCGCGGGCAATCGAACTGGTAATCGGTCTTGGCGTTGTTCGTGCAGTAGTAGCCGGACGCCCGCAGATACTCGGGGAAGCACTTGACGTAGTGCGGCGGAACGCCCTGGCATCGCATGTGCTGCGTGCCGATCGTCGTGGGATACATGCCGGTGATGATGCCCGACCGCGACGGAGCGCACACCCCCGCATGAGAGAACGCGCGATCGTACCGCACCCCTTGCGATGCGAACGCATCGAGGTTGGGCGTCACGGCGTACTTGTCCCCGCAGCAACCCAGGTCCGGGCTGAGATCCTCGGCGCTGATCCAGAGGAAATTAGGTCTCGCCTTGTCCTTCTGCCCTTGTCCGAACGCGTCGGCCCCGTGCAGCAACAGCCCCGCCGCAGAGCCCGACACAAATGCCAAAAATTCACGACGACTCAATCCACACGTCGCGCTCGCCATCCGTCTTACCCTTATCATCTGATCGCCATGCACGGTAATGGCAAATATCGCGTATCGCATCTCGAATGAGAACGCCGAACCGGCCCACCACCAACACGTCGATTATAGTCCCCCCTTTACGATTCACAAGGCAATTGTGTCACCTGTCGAGGGAAGGCGATCGGGAATCGTCTCTCGACTATGCGAACTCGCGTTCACCCGTCGGGCGTGCCCAGGATCTTGAGGGAATCTTCGATGACGGGCAGCGTCCTGGTTTCCACATGGGGATTGCTCGCCTTGCCGGTGACCTCCATCCGGACGACCGCGCCTCCGAGACCTTCGGTGAGAGCCTGGATCACGGAGGGCTCCGCCGCGGCGAGTCGCTGGCCGCGAGCCGTGAGCACCAGGTTCAGTTCCCCGCCGGGCAGCGATACGGTGCCCGATCCAGTGAACGCCACGTTCTTGCCGGACATGTCGAGCTTGCGAATCAGCATCGTGTCCTGCTTGAGGTAGGAGTCGATCTGCATCCGCTCGAACGTGTAGTCCGTCGGCTCATTCAGACTCAGCACCGACAGCAAATTCGACAGCGGCGAGACTTTTCCGACCCGGATGTTCTCGATATCCACCTGGCAGAGCCCTCGCCGCGAGGTCGTGTTTCCGGCGCATCCACCGAGGCTCAGCACCGCATTCAGAGTGCCGCTGCTGGAGGATGCGTCGGCTGTCGCGGCGGGCTTGCCGGCTTGAAGAAATGCCTGCAAGTCCACGCGATGCAGCGCCGCCTGCAGCAGGTACTCGATGTCCCCGTTCTCGGCCCGGCCCACGTGCAGACTGCCCAGAACCCGGCCGCGATAGCAGTCGCCGAAAAGATCGTCCGTCGACCATCGCCGCATGTTGGGATCATACACCGCCTCCGCGGTCACGTTGGCGATCGTCCTGTCTTTGATCACCAGCCGCTCGCCTGCAAACTCCACGTGGCCTCTCGAGAACCCGGTCTTCACGCCGTACTTGCCTTCGATCTTCACCTCACCGGCCACCTCCACGGTCGTGCCGGAGATTCGCAGATCGTTGCCCTGGAGATCGGCTGTGCCTGCAAATTCGGCGACCATCCCGTCCTGGGCGGTCGTGGAAATCACCAGCTTCGGCAGATCCAGGCTCACAGGCCCGTGCGGCGACAAATCCCGATAGGCCCGCGCAATCCCCTCGGGCATCGCCTCCCCCAGTTCCTTCGTGAAGAGCATATCGCGCGCCGTGAGAGAAAAGGCAGCTCCCGTCAGGCTGCCTCCGGTCAGAGAAGCCGAGCCATTGATGTGGACGACAGCCAGATCCTTCGGTTGACACGGATCGACGGGCGCCGCACTCACGTCCTTCAACACCAGACCGTTCGTCGTCAGAGAGATCGTTCCTCGCACATCCCGCAATGGATAGGGAAGACGCTGATGATTGACAGAGACCCCCAGGCATTCCACCTCGCCTGTGTAGACCGGCGGCTCGTTGCCGTCGGCCTTCTCGTACTTCACGTGCACATTCCCGTTGCCTTGGGGCCGGAACGCCGCGATCTGTCGGGCCAGCGAGGGCGGCAGCAGACCGATCGTCGTGTCGTTGAACGGAAAGTCTCCGGCGGTCACCTCCACATAGTAGCGTCTCGACTGGAGATCCGCGTCCATCCGCATGCCGCCGGACAGAGTCACGCGGCTCTGCTCATAGTATCCATCGAGACTTCGGATCGTCACGGACGTGGGGGAAACCGCCGCGTCGGCCACCACGTTCGAGAGCGTCACGGGCATTTGCTCCAGCTTCAGGGACTTGCTGCGACAGGCGACGTCGGCCAGATAGCTGATCGGGCCGACGGTATTCGCGTCGCCGGTGCTGAAGACGCGGGCCTTGACGTCGATCACCCCGTCGGCCTCCATCTTTGCATACAGATCGCGGTGGTGCGGCGGAAGAGCCTTCTCTAGGGCTGCGTCCAAGGGAACGTTGTTCGCATCGATCGAGATATAGTAGATC
>CALMMH010000709.1 GCA_937868145.1 uncultured Phycisphaerales bacterium | reverse complement strand
GCATCCCGGGCCGGTGTGGACGGGCAGCGTCTCGACAGTGAAGATGGCACAGGACCCGTTCGAGGCCGCCCTGGCCACTGGGGCGGGAGTAATCATGCACCTGGACGACCTCGATTCGAGATATGATAAGGTGGTGTCCGTCGAGGACGCCTCGTGGAACGGACGCCGATGCGTCGCCGTCACCGTGGAGCAACGACTCGCGACATCCACTGAAGACACGCCCAACAGCGTCCTGACGATGTGTTTCAGCGTCGACGACGGATTCATGCCCATTCACATCAAATCCGGACCGCCGGCAGAATCGCGAGGCAAGAGATTCATCGCCCACGACGCCGTTGTGACGCAGATTCTGAGGTACCCGGTTTGCGGCCAGACGTTCTACGTGCCGGCGGCATTCCGCCACGAGACGTACTTCGGCGACCACCTGTATGAAACCTGGGATTGGGATGCGGATCCCAACTCGATCCGCATCAATCCCGACCTTCCGGACGAATTGTTTCGCATCGAGGCGGGCCCGACAGACCATGTGTTGGACCAGGACCTGGCGATGGAACTTTCATTCCCGGAAAACGGTCGGGATTTCTTTGGGACCCGCGCGAGTTTCACGGCGAGGAACGGACGGTCCATGGAGGTCTCGCTGATCTTCGGACAGGAGTTCGCGAGGATCTGGGACGGCTCGCTCTTGGGCCGACCACTGCCGGCACTGGAGAATCTGCGACCGGCGCCGGATGGCGAGAATCTCGAAGGTCGCCCGGTGCTCGTATGTTTCTGGAATTTCGATCAAAGACCCTCGCGACGATGCCTGGAACTTCTTGCCGCGCAGGCACAGAACCTGGCCCGAGAGAATGTCGCGGTCGTCGCCATACACGCCGCAGAGGGGGCCGGAGACAACGCGCGAGAGTGGATCGAGGAACACGGCATCTCCTGCACCGCCGGCGCGCTCCCAGGCGGCGTCGGAGGGATTCCGTCTCCATGGGTCGTGCCGTCGCTGCCTTGGCTGATCCTGGCGGACCGTCGGCACATCGTCCGGGCCGAAGGGTTTGACCCGGCCGACCTGGCGGAGGCATTGGCCGCTGTCTCCAGGCCGTGAATGGGACGATCCCTCATCCCAGGGTGGAGCGGGCCGTCACGCCGGGCAAGGGCGGTACATTCCGCGGATTCGCCGTCAAACGAGTTTGACCGGAGCCGCCGTTCCCGTATACTTCAGGCGAGCAACAGGACGCTATGCGGGCACTCGTGCGGGCATGGTGTCATTGAATCAACGAGCCAGGAGTCAGACAAATGCAGACCATGCAGCGCAGGGACCATCGTGAATCCCATTCCAAGCGATACCTCGTCCACATCCTCGTGATGTCTCTCGTGACATCGGCCGTGGCTCTGGGGGAGGAGACGGCCCAGACGATCGCTCCGCAGGGCTATGACGTCCGCCGCTTCGGAGCCGTTGGCGACGGCAAGGCCGACGACACCGCCGCATTCCAGAAAGCCCTGGATACAGCCGGCCAAGCGGGTGGCGGGACCGTCCTGGCTCCTCGCGGCAACTACTTCTTCGCCGGGCATCTGAACGTGCCCAACGCCGTGACGCTGGCCGGGATGTGGGAATCGGTCCCGGCTCACAACGGCCTCCGCGACCGCGGCCTGCCCAAGCCCACCGACGACGGCACCACGTTCCTCGTCACCGAAGGCGCCGGCAACGAGGAGGCAGCGTCCTTCCTCACGCTCAACACCAACAGCACGCTCAAAGGCGTGGTGATCTATTATCCCCAGCAGATCGCCGACGCCGCGCCCCAGGCGTACCCCTGGGCGATTTCCATGCGGGGCAAGAACCCCGCGGTCCTCGACGTCGAGCTGCTGAACCCGTACAACGGCATCGACGCCACGCAGAACGAGCGTCATCTGATCCGCAACGTGCACGGCCAGCCTTTGCGACGGGGCATCTACGTCGATTCGATCTACGACATCGGCCGGATCGAGAACGTGCACTTCAACCCATGGTGGAGCAACAAGCCGGGCCTGTTCCAGTGGCAGATGGAAAACGGCGAGGCCTTCATTTTCGCCCGCTCCGACTGGGAGTACGTGCTGAACACGTTCTGCTTCGGGTACAAAGTGGGCTATAAGTTCGCCGCCAGCAAGGCCGGCGTCTGCAACGGCAACTTCCTCGGCATCGGAGCCGACGACTGTCACACGGCCCTCGTCGTCGAGCAGTCCGCTCCCTTCGGCATCCTGATCACCAACGGCGAGTTCGTCTCCTTCCACGGCCCGGACCCGACGATGATCGAGATCATGGAGGCCAACACGGGCTCCATCCGCTTCGTGAACTGCGCCTTCTGGGGCCCCTGCAATCAGATCGCCAAGATCGCGGGCAAGGGCACCGTCGGCTTCGGCGACTGCACCTTCACCCAGTGGGGCGGCAAAGAGGGCAACCTCCCTGCCATCCAGGCCCGAGGGGGCACGGTGCTCGTCCGCGGCTGCGAGTTCCGCCAGGACCGCCCGCAAATCCAACTGGGCAAGAACGTCCGCCGGGCCGTCATCGCGGAAAACGTCTTCACCGGCGCCGAGCGGATCGCCAACGAATCCGCAGGCAATGTCCAGATCGGCCTCAACAGCAGCAACTGACAGGCAGCCGTCTGAATCTTGTCCCTTGAAGAGGCGGCCCGGTCCCCGTATACTGAGGCGGACAACAACGGACCAACGACTGGAAAGGGTGCAGACTATGGCACAGCAAGTCGATCGTCGTGATTTCATGAAGACGTCCGTGGCCGCCGCAGCGGGAGCGGTAATCGCAGGCGGATCGGAACACTCCCCGGCAGCCGAAACCGGCGTCGGAGGCATGCCCATGGGCCGGATCAAGAACCTCACGATCAGCCGACTGATTTCCGGCGGCAACCTGATCAGCGGCTGGGCCCATTCCCGCGACCTCCATTACGTACACAACCTGATGGATCACTACAACACGCCGGAGAAGGTGCTCGATACGCTGGCGGTTCTCGAAGAGTGCGGCGTCAATGCGATCATCGCCGATCCCCGCAAGAAACCGATGGACGTGTTCAAGGCCCATTGGAAGCGAGGCGGCAAGATCCAGTGGATCGCCGAGGGACATCCCGAGCCGAACGATCTCACGACCAACATCAAGGCCTCCATCGACTGGGGCGCTTCCGCGGTCTACATCCAGGGCGTCATCGGCGACCGCTGGCTCAAGGACGGCCATACGGACAAACTCGGCGAATGCGTCGAGTTCATCAAGTCCCAGGGCGTCCCCGGCGGGCTCGGAGCCCACGTGCTCGACGTGATCGTCAACTCGGAAGCCCGCGGCTTCGATCCCGACTTCTACGTCAAGACGTTGCACCACACGAATTACTGGTCGTCCCGTCGATCGGACCAGGGAACGGACGTCGTCTCCAACAACGCGGATAACTTCTGGGAGCCGACGCCCCGGGAGACGATCCAATTCATGAAGACCGTGAAGAAGCCGTGGATCGCGTTCAAGACCCTGGCCGCCGGGGCGATTCATCCGACCAGCGGGTTCCAGTACGCCTTCGAGGGCGGAGCCGATTTCATCTGCGTCGGGATGTTCGACTTCCAGGTGCGCGAGGATGCGATCATCACCAGAAAAATACTTGAGGGATTCAAGAGTCGGGATCGGGCGTGGTATGCATAAGAGACTTCCTGTCGTCGCATTGATCGTCTTTGGCGTCCTGCTGCTGTTGACGGGGGCCGGCGTGAACCTTTACGAGCCTGTCGTCCAAGCCATGGAGCGAGGCATGGGGGACTCCGGCGGTCCCCGGCAGCGACAAGAGCGGGAATATCGCTCGCCCTTCGATCTGGCCTTCTCGCCCGACAGCCGCAAGTTGGCCGTCACAGACCGAACCGCGGGCTGCCTCTATGTCTTCGACACCGGTACGGGCGATCTGGCGACGACCGTTCCCCTGCGCGGCAGACCTTCGGGCCTGGCGTGGGAATCGACCGGGAAAGTCGCGGTGTGCGAATATGACGCCGGGAGCGTGGCGGAGGTGGACACCGAAACGGGACAGGTCCTGCGGCGTTTTTTTGTGGGCCCCAAACCCGTCGGCATAGCCGCAGCGAGGGACAAGGGCTTGCTGGTCATCTGCGATTTCGGACTGCAAACCGTCTCGATTGTAGATTTCAAGACCGGCGCCTTGCGTGCATCGACCACCGCCGGCAAGCACCCGTACTTCGCAGCCATCACGCCGGATGAACGATTGGCTGTGATTGCCAATCTGTTGCCCTCGGGCTCGGCGGCCGAGCACACGTCAACCGCCGTCGTCAGTCTGATCGATCTGGTCGGCGGCACGAAGATCGCCGATATCCCTCTGCCGGACAATTCCGCCAACGTTCGCCAAGTCAGACTGTCGCCCGACGGCCGATGGGCCTACCTCGTCCACACGCGCGGCCGGACCATGCTGCCGACGACGCAACTCGACCGAGGGTGGGTCAACACGAACGCCCTGAGCATCATCGATCTGGCCCAGAAGCAGGTCTACGCCACCGTTCTGCTCGACACCGTGACGGAAGGCGCCGCCGATCCCTGGGGCATCGCCCTTTCGCCCGACGGCGGCACGGCCTGGATCAGCATTGCCGGCGCACAGCAGATCGCAAGGATCGAACTCGCCCGGCTTCACAAACTTCTGGCCGGCCGGCCGGAGGAGTCCCAGACCTCGGACGCCAAATCCGATGCCGGCGACGCCGCGGCCATCTGGCGGCAGATCCAGCAGGACCCGGCCAAACGCGATCAACTTTCTTACCATCTCAGCGCTCTGTATGCGGCCGGACTGATCTCGCGAGTCCCGATCGCCGTCAAGGGACCGCGTTCCATCGCCATGTCGCCGGACGGCAAGCAGTTGATGGTGGCCAGCTACTTCTCAGGCGAGGTGTTGGCCCTGGATCCAAACCGCTGTCAGGTGCTCAAACGAATCGGCCTGGGTCCCCAACCGGCCCCGGACGCAGTTCGCCACGGCGAATTTGTGTTCCACGACGGCCGGCACAGCTTTCAGAATTGGCTCAGTTGCGTCTCTTGCCATCCGGACGGCCGAGCCGACGGCTTGAACTGGGACCTGCTCAACGACGGCATCGGAAACCCCAAGAACGCTCGTTCGCTGCTTTGGTCGCACAAAACCCCTCCGCTGATGTCCCTGGGAACTCGCGCCAACATGGAAGAGGCAACCCAGAAGGGTTTCCAATTCATCCAGTTCCGCGAGATCGAGGAAGGTGACCTCAATGCGGTTCGCGCGTATCTGCGGTCGATGACGCCCGAGGCCAGCCCGTACCTGGTCAATGGCGTGCTCTCGGACAAGGCCCGCAAAGGCCGAGCCCTCTTCGAGAACCCCGAGGTAGGCTGTTCCGGCTGCCATCCGGCCCCCCTGTTCACCTCGCTGAAAACCGTCGATGTGGGGACAAGGTCCGCCCTGGACCGCAGCGACGCATTCGACACGCCCACCTGCGTCGAACTCTGGCGGACGGGCCCCTACCTCCACGACGGCAGCGCCGTGACCCTCAAGGACGTCCTCACGACGCGGAACTTCAGCGACAAGCACGGGCGGACTTCGCACCTGAGCGAGGAGGAGATCGACGCTCTGGTGGAGTACATCCTGTCGTTGTGATCGATTCTCGCGGACGACCACGGACGCTCACGGACCGTCACAGACATGCCAGCGTCCGTATTCCTCGGCGCCGGTCCGTGGCAATGCATGTCCGATCCGCTCAGCCGGCCTGAAGCCGCGACGCCTGACGGAGATAGGCGATTCGTTTGGCGATGGGCGGATGGGTGTAGAAGAGCAATTCGACGAGCCGGCTGGGCTCGGGGTCGGCGAGATTCCGACCGGCCAGCTTGTTCAGCGCGGAGGCCAGGGGCTCAGGCTTCTCGACTTTGTCGAGGATGAACAGATCCGCTTGTTTCTCAAAATGCCTTGAGAGAGCCGCCTGGAAAGGCTTGGAGATCAGATCCAGGATCATGATCCAGAGCATCAGCAGCGGGACTGCGGCAATATCCGATGCGCCTTCGAAACCCACAGCCGTTGCGAGGCGACCGTAAAACAGGTGCAAAATGTAGAAACCGGCGACGGAGGACGCCGCAGCGACGCCGAGCAACTTCCAACTGTGCCGCAGAGCCACGTGACCGAGCTCATGGGCAAAGACGGCCTCGATCTCATCGTGCGAGCACAGATCCAGCAGGGTATCCCCAATCACAATTCGTCGCTCGCTGCCCAGCCCGATCACGGCGGCATTGGCCTTCTTCGTTTCCTTGCTCAAGCGGATCTCGAAAACCCGGGTGATGCGGACACCGCAGCGGTGGGCCAGAGCCATTAAACGGTCCGCCAGATCGCGGTCGGTCAGCGGTCGCAGTTTGTAGAACAGCGGCACGATGACCGCCGGGGTGATCTTGCTCATCAGAACCAGCAGAACGAACCATCCGATGG
The DNA here is from genome assembly GCA_937868145.1 of uncultured Phycisphaerales bacterium. GTDB lineage: Bacteria > Planctomycetota > Phycisphaerae > Sedimentisphaerales > Anaerobacaceae > PLanc-01. The sequence continues at coordinate 1,455 of CALMMH010000709.1, read as the reverse complement.
AGGCCGCAATCCACCACCAGTCCGGGAGCAGGCGAAACAAGGCGTAAAGCAGGTTGAACGACAGAACCGCCAGAGCCGCCGAAAGCGCCCACGCCTTGACGCTGCGGACGAACCAGCCCGCGATCGTCTGGTTCGACAGGTTGTAGCGTCGCTCCAGAATCACGTCGCCATAAAAATCCAGACCGAGAAGGACCAGAGAGTAGCCCATCAGGAAGGCCAGCAGATAGCCGGTCAACTGGAGATAATAGTTGGCGTTCAGACCGCTGATCCAGTCGTGCAGCCGGTGGGAAGCACCGGTCAACAGAAGGACGAGAATGAACGCAACCGTCACGACTACTTTCAGCAAACCGATCGTGAGTTTGCTCCGGAAGTAGTCCTTCGGGATTGATGATTGATGAAGAATGACGGATAATTGGCGACAAGTCGCCGACCGGGCGAACAAATCATCCATCATCGATCATCCTTCATCAATGTCGGCTCATTCTTCCGGTTCGAACGTCAGGCAGTCGGCCGTGTCCTGGGCCGGGCCCACGGTAATGCCCGGGGCCGTGCATTCGAGACTCTGATTGTAATCGCCAGAGCTATGATTTTTGATTGGCAGGTTCAAGGTCGCGCACCGCGTCCTCCAAATCAAAAATCAACCACCAACAATCATACCTTCCCCCCGCAGGTACGCTTTAGGGAACTGGCGAGGTTGCCCGCTGCGAATCCCTCAATCATCCGGAATCGACGCCATCGTTCTCCGACACAGTTCCCGGCCCCAGTCGGCCCAACACCCCTGGCCCCAGTAGCGATAGCAGCTGGTCTGGCTCGTGAGCAGATGAAAAAGGGCGTTGCGGTATTGCGGATCGGATGGGGAAATACCCCGACGCAGCATCCGCTCGTTGAACCTCGCGCTGGCGGCCTCCATCGGTTTGAGCACGTCCTGGTAGCCGCGGACCCAGGAGATGTTGTTCGTCCAGCTTCCGCCTTCGACGTGAAATCGCGAGTCCTCCCGCGACAGTTGCTCGATCGCAGCGGCCAGGGCCTCGGGTCCGGCCCCCGGCCTGAATCGCTCCCAGATCCGATGCTGCATGGCCGGCTGAATCGCCGGAAAATCCGCCTCCTGGATGCCGAGCGAATCGAGGTGTTCGAGGTACTCGCTGACATTCACCGACGGCGTCGGCCCCCCGCTGCTCTCCTGCGTCGCCTGAATGTACTTGGGCGGGAATTCGTTCATCATGACGCCGCCGTTCTCGCCGTCGGAGATCTGGCTGACCAGCGGCGGGATGGTCGGTAGTGTGCCCGTAAGGGCATCAGCGGAGCGCCTTACGGCGTCACTACGAACACCGACGAGGTTCCGGGCCTCGTAGTACGGCTGCATCTGGCCGACCAGCTTGGTGTCGCTGCCCTGAGTTTTGATGATGGCCGTGATGCTGAGCGTCTGGCCGGAGGAGTTGCGGGCGATCAGCCGGT
>CALMMH010000708.1 GCA_937868145.1 uncultured Phycisphaerales bacterium | reverse complement strand
CAGTCGCGGAAAGAGAGCCTTGGCCCCGTCACGGTCCTGGATGTTCGCCGCATGCACCAGAACGGCCAGCAACAACCCCAGCGTATCTACCACAATATGCCGCTTGCGGCCGTTGATCTTCTTGCCCGCGTCATAGCCGCGCGCCCCCCTTTTTCCGTCGTTTTGACGGTCTGGCTATCCAAAATGGCGGCACTGGGCGTCGGCTCTCGTTGGGCCTTCACACGAACCTCCTCCCGCAGAGCATCATTCCTCTTGACCCAAACCCCACTCCGACGAAAACACCAGTAGTAGGAATGCACCGTTCCCCAGGGCGGCAGGTCCTTCGGGAGCATCCGCCACGAACAGCCGCTGCGCACCAGATAGAAGATCCCATTGAAGATCTCCCGCATCTCAACGCTCCGAGGCCGGCCGCCGGGCTTGGCCGCAGGAATCAACGGCTCAACCTTTTCCCACTGTCCATCGCTCAGATCGCTTGGATACCTGTTTCTGCTGTCCATCAGCCTTCCCTTTCCCAAAGAATCCCTTCTCGGGGAGAATACGCTCAAAGGAAAGCTCCGGCTCATTCAAATCTCGGCTGTCCCGCCTTCTCACACACCCTCTGAGAGAAATCGTTCGAAGAGCCCAATGGGATGATGCCAATCCGAGGCACACGGCTGCATCCGGAAGCAAAGAGCCCATTGACCACCTCATTGATCGTGCCATCGCCTCCTACGACAACGACCGTGTTGGCGTGGTCTGCCGCCGCTGCCGCAGCCAGTTCTCCGGCGTGCCCGGGGGCATTGCTGGTCGTCAGACAAAAGGGGAATCCCTGTCTGCGGAGGAGGTCGGTGATCTTCCGCAGCTTCAGTCGGCATCGGCCCCAGTTGGCTCTCTCGTTGACGATCAGAATGTTGGAACACTTGGATCCCAGAGACTATCTCCTACCATAAGGTTCGGGCTGGTAAGTTTACGGTGGTTCTGCTTTCCCTGCAACGGGCAGTCAGACGATTCCTTCCGCCGACCAAGGTGTCCATGCGGTCGTGCGTCACGGCTTAGGCAGAAAACTCGCCCTCAAGGGACGCAAGGAGGAGGAGGTTCCGCCGACGCTCCGTGCGTCGCTTTCCCTGCGGAACAACGGGCATTGGAATCATGACTGGGTACTCGAAGGTGAAGGTTCAGGGAGAACATGGTTAAGAACGGGAGGCGGAAGCGAACGGACGGCGCTGACCGGCGGAGAGATGGCTGGCCGGGACAGCCGACGGCCGGCATCCCGGGACGAAGTGCCGGGCCGAGATGGGCAAACAGCGCGCACTTTGTGTTGCGAATTTCGTGGCTTCGGCATACTGTGTCATTTCAGTTGCCTGTTGGTGATCGACTGATGGGCGAGACGACTACCTCGCGGGTTGGACGCCCGCCTTGGGCCTGGGAGGTGCAGGATGGATGTTCAAGCAGTGCCGAGCGGATCGAAATGCGGCTGTGCAGGTTGCTCCTGCGAGTCGCGGAGCGTCGTCGTGGCCCGTCGTGAGTTCCTCAAGTTGACCGGCCTTGCCGCGGCGGGTCTTGCGGTCTCCGGATTGCCGGTGATGGCTGGCCCATTCACCCGAAGCGACTTCGAGAAGCTCGTGCCATGCGACAAGAAGCTCCATCCGGACTGGGTCAAGTCGCTGTTCGCACGGGGCGAGAAAACGGTCTACCGCTGGCCCCAATCGGAGAAGATCGGGATGCCGGTCGGCGGTCTTTGTTGCGGACAGGTCTACTTAGGCGGCGACGGCCGGCTCTGGCATTGGGATATCTTCAACCGCCACATCGGTACCGGCGCCGAGCACTATGCCGCGCCGATGTCGCCCATGTCGCCGTTCGACCAAGGTTTTGCGCTGCGTGTGACGGCGGGCGGACCGCAGCAGGTGCGCCGCCTCGATCATACCGGCTGGAAGGAGGTGTCCTTCAATGGAGAGTATCCCATCGCTCACGTCGAATACCGCGATGCAGACTGCCCGGTGAGCGTTTCGTTGGAGGCGTTCTCGCCGTTCATCCCGCTGAACACGGACGATTCGTCGCTGCCGGCTACGGTGATGCAGTTTACGCTGAGCAACAGCGGTGGGGTAGCGGCCAAGGTCGAGATCGCCGGCTGGCTGGAAAACGCCGTGTGTCTCCACAGCGGGACCCTGCATTCGGTCGTCCGCAAGAACCGCATCGTTCGACGCGACCGCCTGACCTTTCTGGAATGCAGCGCGGAAGCGGCGCCGGAGGACACGAAGGCCGCACGGCCGGACATCGTCTTCGAGGATTTCGAAAAGCCGGACTACGAGGGCTGGACAACCTCCGGCACGGCGTTGGGCTCCGGACCGATAGCGCAGAGTCAGGTGCCTGACTACCAGGGTGAGTTGGGCATCCACGGGCAGCGTGCTGTGAACTCCCACGCCTCCGCACCAGGGAGGGACGTGGGCGCGCGCGATGCCGCCAAAGGCACGCTCACGAGCAAGGAGTTTGTCATAGAGCGCCGCTACATCGCGTTTCTGATCGGCGGCGGTGGGCACAAAGGGAAGACCTGCCTGAATCTTCTGGTTGATGGCAAGGTCGTTGCCTCCGCCACCGGCGCGAACGACAATCGGATGCAGCCAAGGAGTCTGGACGTGCAGCGGTGGGCCGGCCGGCCGGGACGGCTGCAAATTGTGGACGATGAGTCCGGCTCGTGGGGCAACATCGGGATCGACCACGTCGTTT
>CALMMH010000707.1 GCA_937868145.1 uncultured Phycisphaerales bacterium | reverse complement strand
GCTTGCCGCTGCGAAGGACAAAGTCGCCTTCGAGGTACGCGGTTTCTTTGATGCGTTTGATGAGTTCTTTTCGTGTCATATTTTATCCTTGCCGTTTCTGTTCTGCGTGCGATGCGCTGTAGGGTGGGCCCTCGACCCAAGCGTAACACGCCACCGCCCAATGAACGCGTGGGTTAAGAACCCACCCTACGTTCTCAGACCTTGAGTTCAACTTTTCTCCCCAAATCCTTCTGGTATCGCTTGCGGATCGGGGCGACGATCGCGCGGATGAATTCGTCCACCTGCTCGGGGGCCCGGCCGACATAGGCCATCGGGTCCAGGACCTTTTCGAAGTTGAGGTTCGCGAAGGATTTGTCCCCCTTCAAGCGGGAGATCAGGTCGTTGGATCGGCCGAGACGTTTCACCTCGTTGGCCGCGGCCTGCGAGTATTGGCGGATCTTTTCGTGCAATTCCTGGCGATTGCCGCCGGCCTTGACCGCGGCCATCAGAATGTTTTCCGTCGCCATGAACGGCAGCTCGGCCATCACGTGCGCCTCGATCACCTTCGGATAGACGACCAGTCCGTCGAAGACGTTCAGCAGGATCTGCAGGATGCCGTCGATCGCCAGGAACGCTTCGGGGATGACCACGCGTTTGTTGGCGGAGTCGTCCAACGTCCGCTCGAACCACTGTTCGGCCGCAGTCATCGCGGGGCTCGTGGCCAGGCTCAGGACGAGCCGGCTCAGCGCCGTCACCCGTTCGCAGCGCATCGGGTTTCGCTTGTAGGCCATTGCGGACGAGCCGATCTGCGACTTCTCGAACGGTTCTTCCATCTCCTTGAGATTGGCCAGCAGGCGGAGATCATTGCAGGTCTTGTGCGCCGACTGGGCGATCAGGGCCAGCGTGTTGACGATGAGCGTGTCGATCTTTCGCGGGTAGGTCTGGCCGGTGACGGCGCAGGCCTTCTTGAAACCGAACGCGGCCGCGACGTCCTTGTCGAGCTGCTTGATTTTGGCGTGTTTGCCCTCGAAGAGCTCCATGAACGAGGCCTGCGTGCCGGTCGTGCCTTTGACGCCGCGGAAGAGCATCGTGTCGATGCGGTGCTCGACCTCGTCGAGGTCCATCGCGAATTCCTGGCACCAGAGCGTCGCGCGTTTGCCCACGGTGACAAGCTGCGCCGGCTGGAAGTGCGTGAAGCCCAGCGTGGGCAGGTCGCGATACTGCTCGGCGAATCTCGCCAGCAGGTCGATCACCGCGGCCAGTTTGCCTGCGATCAGTTGCAGCGCTTCCCGCATGATGATCAGGTCCGCGTTGTCGCCGACGTAGCAGCTCGTCGCGCCCAGGTGGATGATCGGAGCGGCCTTGGGGGCGACGTCGCCGAATGTGTAGACATGCGCCATCACGTCGTGGCGGAACTGCCTCTCGTAGGCCGCGGCCTTGTCGAAGTCGATGTCGTCGAGGTGGGCGGCCATCTCGTCGATCTGGTTTTGCTTGATGTCCAGGCCGAGGTTCTTCTCGGCTCTGGCCAACTCGAGCCAGAGCTTTCGCCAGGTGCTGAATTTCTTCTGAGCCCCGAAGAGCTCCGCCATCTCGCGGGAGGCGTTTCGTTCCACGAGCGGACTGGTGTAGACGCTTTGTTCCGGCATTCGAATTCCTTTGCTTCGCACGCGTCATGCTGTGCGAGGATTGTCCTATAGGTCCTATTCGTCCCATTTGTCCCATAGGACTGATAGGACCCATAGGACGAATAGGACTTACGCAGCGCTTTCCGCGAGCCTTTTGTCTCGCTGAGCGAGCAGCTTTTCGATTTCTTCGATGTCTTTCTTGCCGAGGTTCCAGTCGGAGGCCGGGGCGGTTTCGACGATCTGGCCGGGCCGGCGGGCGCCGACGATCGCCGCGGTCAGCTCGGGCCTTCGCAAAACCCAACTTACGGCCAGTTGCCCCACAGTCCGGCCGTTGCGCTCGGCGATCTTCTTGAGCCCGTCGACCAACTCCATTGTCGCGGAGAACTGCGGCTCCTGAAATTCAGGGGCCCGCCTGCGATGGTCGTCCGGGGCCAGGGCCGCGAGCCGTTCCGCGTTGAACGCGCCCGTCAGCAGGCCCCGCTGCATGGGGCTGTAGACGACCACGCCGATTGTGTGCTTGGCGCAGTAGCCGAGCAACTCTTTCTCAGCGTCGCGATGCAGCATGCTGTACGGCGGCTGGAGCGAGGCGATCGGATGGATCTTGGCGACCCGCTCCATCTGCGCCACGCTGTAATTCGAGACGCCGATATGACGCACCTTGCCTTCTTTGACCAGGCGAGCCATTTCTTCCCAGGCTTCTTCGATGTCCGGCTCGGGGTCCGGCCAGTGCATCTGGTAGAGGTCGATTCGCTCGACGCCCAGACGCCTGAGGCTGTCGTGACACTCCTTGCGGACGCTTTGCCGCTTGAGATGCACGACCCGTTCTTTCTTCTCGTTCCAGAGGATGCCGCACTTGGTTGCGACGTACGGCTTGTGCGTAGTCTGACGCAAAGCCTGCCCGACCAGTTCCTCCGCGTGGCCCAGGCCGTACGCAGGGGCGGTGTCGATCCAGTTGATGCCCTGATCCAGGGCCTCCAGGATCGCTCCGACGGCGTCGTTGTCGTCCTGCGGTCCCCAGCCATATTCCCACGGTCCGCCCAGAGCCCACGTGCCCAGGCCCACCGTGGTGAGTTCCATGTCCGTCGTACCCAATTTGCGTTTCTGCATTTTTCATCCTCCGAAAGGGCCATGCCCTAGAGTTCCCCTTTGGCCCCAGTAGAATAGTGGCCTGCGGAGGCTTTTTCAATAGGGATGCGGAATTGTCTGATCTGGCATCTACGGCAGAATCCGGGCACGACGAATCCCCCCCCGCGGGCGTCTCCTCCAGGTACGATGCGTCCTTTTCATCGTGGGGTGAAGAGCCTCCGTCGAAAGAACCGTTCGTCAGATTCTCGGCATTCGGACGGATCGGCGGTTTCTACCTCTCTGCTGGTTCGGGCTCCTTCAGTGTGAAGTCG
>CALMMH010000706.1 GCA_937868145.1 uncultured Phycisphaerales bacterium | reverse complement strand
AAGCGATGGCAGGACTCGCGGTCACGTCGAGGGTCATGTTTCTGGAAATGTAGGTCCTGTTGGCTGGAAAGATCACAGACACCCGAGTAACGACGGTGTAATTGATCATGAGAAACGGCTTTGTCTCCGCCGCGCTCTCCTGCGAGTCATAGGTAATGTAGTCCCCTGAGCTCGGCGAGCCAGAGTAGGTACCGGATCTGAACACGACTCCCTTCCATCCAGACACGTCATCAGCTGCTGTGATGTAACTGGTCAGACCGTACCCCCTCCAGCCGAGAGGTGTTGAAGAGGAAATCGTCTCGCTCCCAGAGTAGTAGGTAACTGAGGGAACTCCGGTGCTCCACTTGATGGTGGTTTCGCCCCATCCCGAGTCTATCTTGTCGATTGCGAGTGTCTGCGCCTCCCCTGTGTCGAGGCCATTGAACGAGAGATACATGAAGAGCGTCGCCGAATCGGCATTGGCATACTGAGACCAATCGTCACTGTAGAAGCCAATGTATGCGCGTTTTCGGTACGACGAGACGGAGTGCACCCTTACATATCCGGCAGTCCCGAAGTTCGAGGTGGAAGCCGACTCGTCTGTGTAGGAGTCTTTGTAGTAGCTGTTGCCGCTGGAGGAGTTGATCACGACGGTGGTTGTGCCAGTGCCGAAGGAGTAGTTCAAATCAAGCGGCGTATGGCCGACCAGCTGTGGAGTCGAGAGAGAGTTGCCATTGATCACACTCGCCCCGGCAGAGAAGTCCAGGGCAAACGAGACGTTGCCCTTGTTCATGTTGAGGTTCCAGGAGCGGCACTCGTCGGCAAGACAGACCTTGAACGGGATGGTGCCTTTGCCCTGAGTCCAGAGCGTGCCGTTCACGAACGTGTAGTTGATGGTGTCAAAGGCGACGTCATAGTTCTGTGTGTCGTCCTTGACGTAGGACTTGGTCCAGACGGCCTTGAGGCTGCGAGCATTCTGCACTGGAACGCACGTGTCGCCGTCCTGCTCGGCGAACATCACACCACCATAGACGAAGTCCTGGCAGCGGCCGTCAGATTCACACACCGTTCGAGTAGTGGGCGTACATGTCTGTCTGGCGGCAGCATCTGCCGGGACGACGAGAAGTGAGACAATGAAGAAGGAAAAAGCTAACAAGGAGAGCTTACGGTTCATTCATGTCACCTGAGGTCCGCTACACAACTGCAACCGAGTAGTTCACGATCAGCGTGTCGCCGGCGGCCACGTTCGTTGGGCTGATGAGAGCAGAGGCCATGAGCTTCTCAGCCGTCGCGGTCCCGTTGTGCAGGCACACCTTCTGGATGCCTGTCTGGGTACCGGAGACAGAGAATGTCTTGGTGACGGTGAAGTTGCCGATATTCTTCCGAACCGTACTGCCTGCGCCGATGTCAAGGCCATTGGAGGAGACTGCGCTTGGACAGGCCGAATCGGTCGCTGCAGGCGCCCCGCCATCAGTGGAGAGCTGGATGTAGGACCAGTTCAGGTAGTCTGTCGCGGGCGCAAACCCGCCGATCACTTCACGCGTGTTGTTCTTGCCGGTTTCAGTGACGAGGTTGTGAGCTTCCACAACTGTGGGGTTCTGGTCGCACTGCGGGTTCGCTGGATAATCCAGACATGACGGGTGATTCACCTGCAGATTCAGACCATTGTCATATGTAACGTCATCATGCATGAGGGAGCTCGTTACACCTGGGAGTGCTGGTCCGTGTCCAAGGCTAATCGCTACTGCAAAGATTGCAAAGGCAATGGGTATTGCCCAGAGTGCTTTGTTTTTCGTTTCCATAGTTTCACCAACAGATAGGTTGATATTCCCAAAAAGGAGAAGAGAAGAACATAATCCAGCGCATTCAGCGCGGGTGCCCGGATGACCGCAACTGTGGCCATGTCAGAGATCGGAGCGCTTTCCATCACCATTCGGGACACCTAACGTGAATATGTATAGATATTGGTCGTGCTGGTATTTATAGGTTCAGCGAGCGCGGCGCAGGTACATCACTGTGCCCAGCGCGATGAGTATCCAGTAGAACAGCACCCAAAGGAGGATGTCCCCCGATGTCTGGCGGAAGTACGTGACTCCGAAGTTGTTGAAGAAGTGCATGGAATCACAGGCGATGCTCATGCCAAGCGCCGCGGTTGAGCCGCCACAGAAAAGCCCGAAGTAGAAGACGGAATCAAGCGCCTCTGTTGACTCTCCATAGACGCCGACGTGATAGACCGTGAAGATCGTGGCTGCCACCAGGACTGCAAGCACCAACGAGATTGCCTTCCTGCCCATGCGGTCGCCGATGACTCGATGGAGCACCACGTACACCGTCGGCATCAGGAACATGAAGAACAGCACGTTCTCAAGGATGCCAGCAGCGCCTGACATGTAGGCGGATCCAACTGCGCCAGGCTGAACGAGCTGGAACGATGGCGTAGAGACCAACGCGAGAGTGGACTTATTGCCGATCATCAGCAGCAGGAGCCCGCCAATTGCCAGCGAGCCGGCTACGATCAGCGCCTTAACGCGGCCACTGAGCTCGCCAAAGACCGGAGAGGTCTTCTCGATTGTGACGGTATCAGGAAGGTCCGCCTTGCCTTTGCTGCCGCGAATCACCATGTCGGCTACGATCGCGATGAGGGGTGCAATGGACAGCAGCAGATAGAAGTTCGCGGTGTCCTTTGCAGCCTGCGTAGCGTTTGCGAGGAAGAACACGAACACTGCCAAAATCAACAGGATCACTGTGAGGTAGATTCCCTTGCCAGCAGAGATCTCATCAGAACCCAACGTGCCGCCGTCACGACCCATGTAATCACTTGCTGACTACTTGGTCAGCAGACCTAATAAAGGCAGTGGGCGGGAGAGAAGGTGCCCATAAGGGCTGGGTGGCCTTCCGGCCACCTGTTGCGTCTAACCCCGGATCTTAGGCGTCCGGGAGTGCCGATTGCTACATGCTGCCCTAGTCTTCTGTAATGTAGATTGTGCCCGTTACCGCGCCTGCGTTTCCAACATCGGCTCC
>CALMMH010000705.1 GCA_937868145.1 uncultured Phycisphaerales bacterium | reverse complement strand
GCTCGAAGAGAAGAGACTGGTTGAGATAGCTAGGCGCGGGGGCGTCCGCCTGATAGGCCCGAACTGCCTGGGTTTACACTGTCCCGAAGCCGGCATCTCGCTTGAGGGCCTCATCCCGAGAGAGAGCGGCAAGATCAGCTACCTCTGTCAGAGCGGGGGCAATGCCCAGGACTTCATACTGGCCGCAGCAGAGCGCCGCATATTCCTTCGGAAACTCGTCAGCTTCGGCAATGCCGCCGACCTCAACGAATCGGACTTCCTGGAGCACTTTGCGGAGGACGATGGCACCGAGATCATAGCCATGTATGTTGAGGGCGCAAAGGAACCGCGCCGGTTCGCCAAGGTACTGCGACAGGCTGCAACACGAAAGCCCGTCATTCTGCTCAAAGGCGGGAGGGGCAAAGCAGCCACGGAGACCGTGGTATCGCATACCGGCTCACTGGCCGGAAGTCGGCTGGTGTGGGACTCCCTTTGTCGGCAAACGGGATGCATTCAGGTGAAGAACCTGGAGGAGCTCATCGATTGCAGCATGGCGCTGGCCTATATGAAGCCGCCGCAGGGAAAACGGGTGGGCATCATCAACATGGGCGGTGGATCGAGCGTTCTGGCCGCTGACGAATTTGAGGACGCGGGTCTTGAGATACCACCCTTTCCGCCAGAGGTGGTGCGGCAGATGACGAGATTGATCCCGGGGGTCGGCATGGGGTTTCGCAACCCGATTGACTCGTCGAGTGACCTCTTCTTCAATCCAACGTTGCTGGCCGAGTCCATGAAGATCGTGAGTCAGTGGGACGGCATAGATGTGCTCGTGGTGTGCGTGCCGGCTGTCGGCGGCGTCAAGACAACTGCCGAGATATACAGGCAGGCAATAAACGGCGTGGTACAGGGTAGCCAGCAGATCGACAAGCCCTTGGCGGTTGTCCTCCGAAAGGGACGCCTGGGGAGTGGAGAGAAACTCGTCTATGAAACACAGGACGACTGCTTCAAAGTGGGCCTGCCGGCGTTTGGTTCATTCAGCAGTGCTGCCAGGGCCATCGGGCGCTACGCGTCCTACTACGACCGGCGCAGTCAGGCTGCACAACCTGGCAGATGACACCATCGCCAGTAGGGTACGTGTGGCCTTCCGCTTCAGAATACGCCAACGCAAAGACCTTCTCGACACGGGAACGCCTGCGATGTCAGTGACTGCGATCTGCTGGACTGCTTCACCGACTATTCCGAGACCAAGGTCATCGCCGCCTGCATCGATGGCAGATAGACGCTCGTCATGTCGTTGGCTTGGGTCAATAGGGCAGACCGATTTGAGGGGTCTTCAGCGCTGCGGAGGTTCTCTGTGAAAACCTCCGCAGCTGCTTCAAGGGAGACAGGGAGGAAGTTACTTCTTGTGCACCCCACCGATCCGGTGCATCACACTACGGCTTCACAATACCAGATCAGCAGCAATATCGCATTGTGACAGCCGGGAGAGTTCGTAAGTGGAAACACGTAATCCTAACCCACCGCGTGTGCGTCAGGATGGCAATCCTGTCGCGCCTCCCGCACCCTCTGGATACACGCTGATGGCACGCGGGGCGCTGGGGTGATGCAGCGCGTTCCCCCTTGGACCGATGGTCACAGCGATTCCCGGCAGGTATCCCAAGCCGAGTGAGTTCACAATGGCTTGGCTTCTGTTCCTAGCACCCAGCTTCAGCAGTATCCTGTGCATATGTACCTCCACCGTCTTAGTGGAGATGCCCATGGCTTCCGCGAT
>CALMMH010000704.1 GCA_937868145.1 uncultured Phycisphaerales bacterium | reverse complement strand
AGTCGATGCACCCGTTTGCGATTGACACACCAGCCTTCCGCTCGCAGCAGAGCCGTGATCCGACGGTAGCCGTAACGAGGGTGCTGACGATTCAATCGCTTGATGTCGCCAACCAGGGCCTCGTCCCGATCCGCCCGACACGGCTGATACCGCTGCGTGCCCCGCGGCTGATCCAGAACCTGGCACGCCCGACGCTGCGAAACTTCCAGGCGGTCGCACACATGCTCGACCGCCTCTCGCCGCCGCGTCGGGCTCAGTATTTTCCCTCGAGGGCCTCCTTCAGAATCGCCTTGTCCAGCGACAGATCCGCCACCACCTTCTTGAGCCGGGCGTTCTCCCGCTGGAGGTCCTTGAGCCGCTTGGCCTGGTCGACCTTCAAATGACCATAGATCCTGCGCCAGTTGTAATACGTCGCGTCACTGACGCCGATCTCCCGGCACACCTCCTCGACGGTCTTGCCCGAGGCCAGCTTGCCTTCGGCATCCCGCAGAAACTTCACGATCTGTTCCGGACTGTACTTCTGCTTCATCTGGGTATCCTTTCTTCAATTCAAAACCTATTCTAACGGATACCCTCTAACCCTCACTGGCACATTTTCCCGGGGGCAGGTCACGTTCAACCCGATCCTCGTCAGCCTTCTTGATCGTGGCTTCATCTACGCTGTGGCTCACATTCGCGGGGGAGAAGAGATGGGACGATGGTGGTACGAAGATGGGAAACTACTCAGAAAGAAGAACACCTTCGCCGACTTCATTGCCTGCGCAGAGCACCTGGTGACGATGAAATACACAGGTACGGACCACTTGTTCATCACGGGAGCCAGTGCCGGCGGTCTGCTCGTCGGCGCAACCATCAACATGCGACCGGACCTGTTCAAGGGCGCGATCGCGGAAGTCCCCTTTGTGGACGCCCTCACGACCATGCTGGACGACAGCATCCCGTTGACCACATCGGAGTACGACGAATGGGGCAATCCCAACGAGAAGGAGTACTACGATTACATCCTCTCCTACAGCCCCTATGACAATGTGCAAGCCAAGGACTACCCACACCTGCTGGTCTTGACGAGCCTGCACGACTCCCAGGTTCAGTACTGGGAGCCTGCAAAATGGGTCGCCAAACTGCGAGCGACAAAAACGGACGCCAACCGACTCCTTTTGCGAACAAATATGGCGGCCGGACATGGAGGCGTTTCCGGGCGATACAAACAATACGACGAAATCGCATTCCAGTACGCCTTTCTGCTCGACTTGGCTGGGATCCGCGAATAGGCCCCCCTCAAGGAAGATCTATAGAAACCTTCATACTTCCTGTCGGTATCTACTACTGCCGATAGTACGATGGCCCACCGTGGAAAAGACGTGGTCTCAACTCCATGGAAATGACGCAATGAGCAAAGCATCGCTCGACAGCCTGAGTGCACTTTAACGGGCCGTTTTGGAGATTGTGTGGGAACGAGGCGAGGCGACCGTGCACGATGTAGCCATCGAGGATAGAAGCGACGTCCCGGCCAACACGATTCGGTACCTGTACGACCCCTCGCTCCTGTTGTCCTATGGCAACGGGGTCAATAAGGAAAAGCACCTGCCCCTTCTGCTGGACAACCTCGCCCGGCAGACCGGCCTTCAATTCAGAGTCGAACGTCAAACGGCGCCGATGTGGTTTGTGGTCGAGGACAAGAACAGCTAGGCTGGCACCTCGAAGACGATTCCTCGTCGGATCTCGGGCAGGCGGACACAATCCCTCGGGTCAGCCTGCCCGGTGTATTTCCCCTTTCCGCCCTCCGTTCTCCGGCTTCCAGCCTGCCCCAACTTTCTATGAGGATGGGAAAAAGCCGATAGCCTTGATGAGCAAAAAGATATATAGTGGTGAAAACCGGCCAGGGGGGCCGGAGGTGGGTCGG
>CALMMH010000703.1 GCA_937868145.1 uncultured Phycisphaerales bacterium | reverse complement strand
GGTCGTAGGGCTCGCCTTTGCCGACTTCGTGTTGCTCCTTGCCGCCGTTGTCCTGGCCGTCTTCGCGGACGCTGTAGAGGATGTAGCCGGGCTCGGTCCGGCGGTAGCGAATCGGCTGGCCGTCGAAGGGATCGATGGGAACCTGATCGAGGTAGGTCGGGACGAGGTCCGTCAACTGCTCCGGCAGCTTGCCCTTCGCCAGACGATATCTCTCGGCAGCCAGTGCGATCCGGGCCAGATCCATGTCCGCCTGCGCCCGGGAATCGAGTATCGAGATCCTGCTCAACGCCGGAGCCAGGACGTGGGCCAGAACGTGCCACTTGGGGAGCTTCTGTCGCCGTGTCTCGATCTCATCGAACTTCGCCGCCCGCTCCGATCTGGGCAGGCCGGCGGCCTGGATGCAGTCTCCCATGTAGTCCAGGATGTCGATGAGCCCCTGGGATCGAATGCCGGGGAACATCACAATTCTCACTTCCGGGCCTTGTGACCCCATCAGGGACGGGTCTCGAACCGCATCGATCATGAAGCACCGCTCGGTGGCCATGGCGTACGCCAGATTGGTCTTCCCTGCGGCGTCGGCCAGCGTCGCGTCCAGGTCCTGCAGTTGCGAGTCCGTGAACGCCGTCAGATTCAGAGCCCACTCCAGAGTCCTGAGGGTCGACCCGTTGATCGCGGTGTGCATGAGATAGGGCATCAGCGTCGGCTCCTGACGCAACGACGCTGCCAGGCATAGCGTATCCTTGAGGCAACCCACCACCGCTTCGGTCTCGCCCTTGCAGGCATGCTGGACCGCCGCCAGTTTGAGCAGATGCGCACAGGATCGGACCTTGTCGTACTTCGGCGACGCCTTCCCGTATTCGTATTCATACCGGCACGTCTCGATGGCCGAGGCCTGGTGCAGCAGCGCCAGGCACTTCTCGTTGGCGGCCAGGCAGTCCGCGACGACTTGGGCCATCGGTCCGGAAAGCATCGTCCCCCGCGGCAGCGGCACCGTCTTTCTGCCGATGAACGGCACATTCACATCCTCCCCCGGCGGCACATACGCCGCGAAGGCGCTCTCGTAGAGAGGAGCTGCGTTCTCCATCCCCATGGGCAACTTGTTGCGGACAGACAGTTCGGCCAGGCTCGTCGGCTGTCCCGCGGCGCGCAACGCCTCGATCCGCCGATTCGCCCCGCTGCTCAAGATCGCCATGTGCAGAAGGCCTGCGAGCACCAGCGCCGCGAACACACCGAGAACCACATGCCGGACTTTCAATCGGAACCGCTTGTCGTGCCTTTCGTGGTCACCGTCGTGATGCATGCGTCGTCCCTCGATCTTCCCACTGGTTGCCTTGCGCCGCGATCCTCGGGCCTCCACCGGCCGGAACCCTGGTGCGATCATACTATAAGACGCCGCCGGCCGGAAAGTGTTAAACCCGATCCGACGAAGATGGTGCATGAGACGCCCCCACGGTCCCCCGTCCAACCGACGGCGCGTTCCTGCATCAATCATCAATTATCCTTCATCAATTCGACAAGCCCCTACTCGCCGGACGGGTTTTGGGGTAGGATAATCCCCTCGTCGGTCTGTGAACGCACAGCCGCAACTGAGCGTTGATTTGGGCAAGGAGTGTGTAGACATGGCA
>CALMMH010000702.1 GCA_937868145.1 uncultured Phycisphaerales bacterium | reverse complement strand
CATAGACCCGCGGAATATGGACCGTTGGGTCCTCTGCGAAACTCCGAATGAACCGCAACTGGTTCCGGCGTTCGTTGGCCAGGTCGGTCTCCTTCATCACGGCCTCGACGAACTCGCCGACCATCTGTCGGGGGTCGATCGTCTCATGCTCGAAGAGCGTCGCCTTGAAGATGCCCGCAACCTCTTCGAGCACTTCGCTCTCGGCGCGGATGATTTGGACGATGCCGGGCCGGCGAACCTTGACGACCACCGAATCCCCCTCCCGCGTCGTCGCGCGGTGGACCTGAGCGATGCTACCGGCGGCCAGCGGCGCCGGGTCGAAGGTCAGGAAGACTTCGTCCAGCTTGCCTCCCAGTTGGCTCTCCACCTCAGCCCGGATCTTCTCCGGCGATTCCGGCTTGACCTGGTCCTGAAGCCGTTCGAGCGCCTGCACGTACTCGATCGGAATGACATCCGGGCGTGTGCTCAGCAGTTGCCCGAACTTGATGAAGGTGGGCCCGAGTTCCTCGATCGCAAGACGAAACCGCTCGGGACGGCTGTGTCCCTCGGCGGTCCGCTTGACTCGCATCGGAGCGATCTTCTCGCCAAGGCGAACGACCACGTGGGCCCTCAGCGCCTCCGCGACTTCTTCCAGGCCGTACTTCATCAGTACGCCTACGATGTGCCGGTACCGCCGCAGGCGGTAGAGCCGGCTCCGAAAGCGATGATCCAAGAGCCCCAAACGCTACTCCACGATGTTCTTGGCCAAGAGCTGGTCGATCTTCCGCTCGAGACGCTCGATGTCGTCCTTGCTCGCCAGATGCATGCCGGCGATGGCCTGGCGAACCTGATCGGCGACCAGCTTCTCGAGTTCCGCACGCGTCCGCTCGGCGCTGTCCATGACATCCTTGACGAATCCGGTGCGGGTCTCCCGGACGGTCTGCCCCTTGTTGACGTACTCATCGAACAGGGTCTCGGCCTTTTCCCGCGTCATGGTCAGAGCGCCAAGGCCCGCCAGCATCATTCTGTCCAACGTCTCGAACATGGCGTTTCCTCCACTGAATTCTTTTCTCATCCATTCAGCTGTCATGCTGTGTCTTATCCCCGATACCATCTATCTAAACGGTTCCGGTCTCCTTTGGCAAGGGGAAAAGTCGCTGGGGTCGCCGGATTGAGGGACTGCACACGGCAAAGTGAGGAATCCCCTTACTACCCGGATGTTGCGAATTGGATAGTAGTCTCGTGCGTCATCTTCAGGAGGCAAGATCCTGTTCGGCAAATCAATCCATCTGTTCACGATATGGGGTTTCAAGGTGGGGAGCGACCTCACGTGGCTGCTCTTGGCGGTGCTGGTGGCTTGGTGGCTTGGTGGCTTGGTCGCTTGCGGGCAGTCTGTTCCCCGTGTACTTCAGAGGGTATTCTACTTCCACCTACTGGTGGATGGGGGCTGCCGGGGCCGTGGGGTTGTTCGTCTCCATCGTCCTTCACAAAATCGATCTGGAGGGCAGGTGATGTTCGCAGGGGGCAGAGAGAGGCCGGCATGTCACCGGCTTGTCTCCCGACCGACTCAGTTCCGTTGAACCGGCGGGTCTTGTCGGTAGTATTAGACGGGATAGAATCCGGGTTGGCAATGACTCTTGTGATGAGGTGAACTGATGGCACGCTGTGAACGAAAGGTGGTTGTGATCGGCGCCGGGGCCGTGGGGACAACGTACATCTACGCCCTGCTGCAGACCGGTATGGCCGAGGAGATCGCTCTGATCGACCTGGATCGCGATCGGGTCGAAGGCGAGATCATGGACCTCTCGCACGGGCTCCAGTTCATCCCCCCCGTGAACATCAAAGCGGGCACGTACGAGGACTGCGCCGACGCCAGCATGATCGTCGTCACCGCCGGCGCCAAGCAGCAGCCGGGGCAGTCTCGCGCCGACCTGATCCGCAAGAACGCCAAGATCGTCGGCGCCATCTGCGGCGAGATCGGCCGACACGCGAGCGAAGCGGTCGTCTTGATGGTGACCAACCCGGTCGACACGCTGACCCAGGTCGCCCTCGAACGCCTCGGCTGGCCGCGGCAGCGCGTAATCGGTTCCGGAACGGTGCTCGACACGGCGAGATTCAAGTTCATGCTGAGCCGGCATTGCGGCATCGACGCCCGCAACGTTCACGCCTACATCCTCGGCGAGCACGGCGACAGCGAAGTCGCCGCCTGGAGCCTCTCGCACATCGCAGGCATCTCCGTCGAGGACTACTGCAGAATCTGCAAGGTTTGCGACTACAAGCAGCATCACAAGCACATTGCCGAGCAGGTCCGCGACTCCGCATACCACATCATCGACTATAAAGGTTCGACCTACTATGGCATCGGGCTTTCGCTCGTTCGCATTTCCGGGGCGATCCTGCGAAATGAGAACAGCGTCCTGACCGTGTCGACCCTGCTCCAGGGCGAGTACGGCATCCGCGACATCTGTCTGAGCGTCCCGTGCATCGTCGGGGAAAACGGCGTCGTTCGCATCATCGACGCGCGGTTGTCCTCCGAAGAGCAGGAGGCGTTGAACCGGTCGGCTCAGGCGATCGCCAAGACCCTCGCCACCGCGAAGGAGGAGCAGTTGGCGAGCGCGTAGACGAGATCCTTCGCGTTACGCGACGGTGATCTCCGGGTCCAGATACACGTCCTGGATCGCATGGAAGAGATCGACGCCCTCTTTCATCGGACGCTGGAAGGCTTTGCGCCCGCTGATCAGGCCGGCGCCGCCCGCGCGTTTGTTGATGACGGCCGTCAGCACGGCCTGCCGAAAATCGTCCTTGCCCGCCGCTCCGCCGGAGTTGATCAGCGGCGCCCGGCCCATGTAGCAGTTGGCCACCTGGTAACGGGTCAGATCGATCGGATGGTCGGAGGTGAGCTTGCTGTATACGTCGGCGTGCGTCTTGCCGAACCCGAGGGCCTTGTAGCCGCCGTTGTTGGTCGGCTGCTTCTGTTTGACGATGTCCGCCTCGATCGTCGCCGCCAGATGATTGGCCTGGCCGGTCAGGTCCGCGGAGGTCTCGTAGTTGACGCCGTCCTTGGCGAAGCCCTCGTTTCGCAGGTACGCCCAGAGCACGGTGACCATGCCCAACTCATGCGCCCGCTCGAACGCGGCGGAGACCTCTTCGATCTGTCGGCGGGACTCCGGAGAACCGAAATAGACCGTCGCTCCGACGGCCGCGC
>CALMMH010000701.1 GCA_937868145.1 uncultured Phycisphaerales bacterium | reverse complement strand
ACCTCGTTCTCGGCGAAGATCTTCAGTACGGAGGCCAGGCCGCCCGGCTTGTCGGGGACCTCGATCGCCACCACGTCCGTGAAGTTGGCCACGAACTGGTTCTCGCGCAGGAGCTTGATGGCAAGGTCGGACTTGTCCACGACGATCCGCAGGACGCCGAAGCTCTCCGTCTCCGCGATGGTCAAGGCCCGGATGTTCACGTCGTTCTTGCCCAGGAGCGAGCACACGTCATAGAGCCGACCCTGGCGGTTCTCCAGAAATATCGATATCTGCGTAATCCTCATGGGCTACCCCTTATAGCTTTCGCTTGTCCACAATGCGTTGCGCCTTGCCTTCGCTGCGTTTGATCGTCTTGGGCTCGACGAGCGTCACCTTGACGCCGATCGAGAGCACGTTGGCGATCTCCTTCTTGATCTTGTCGCGCAGCTCGTTGAGTCGTTTGATCTCGTCGGAGAAGAACCGCTGCTCGACCTCGACGAGCACCTCGACCTCGTCGAGCTGGTGCGCCTGGCGATCCACGACGATCTGGTAGTGCGGCTGCGTGCCTTCGATCCCGACGAGCACGTGCTCGATCTGGGACGGGAACACGTTGATTCCGCGGACGACGATCATGTCGTCGGTCCGACCCTTGATCTTGCTGATCCGCGGGCTGGTCCGCCCGCAGCGGCACTTGTCGTAACGAATGCTGACGATGTCCCGCGTTCCGTAGCGAATCAGCGGGATGCCCTGCTTGGTCAACGTCGTGATGACCAGCTCGCCCGACTCGCCTTCGGGGACTTCCTGGCCGGTCTTTGGATCGATGATCTCGGGATAGAACACATCGCTGAAGACGTGCAGGCCGTCTTTGTGCTGGCACTCCTGCGCGACGCCCGGCCCGATGATCTCCGACAGGCCGTAAATATCCGTGGCGAGCATGTTCCAGGTGTGTTCGATCTCATTGCGCATCGCATCGCTCCAGGGCTCGGCGCCAAAGACACCGATCTTCCAGTTGCCCTTGGCCGGGTCGATCCCCAACGTCTTGGCCTCCTCGGCCATATACAGGACATAACTGGGCGTGCACGCGATGATCCGCGGCTTGAAGTCCTGCATCAGCTTGAGCTGGCGGGCTGTCTGGCCGGACGAGGTCGGCAAAATACGGAGTCCCATTTCGAGGGCTCCGTAGTGAGCGCCAAGGCCGCCGGTGAACAGACCGTACCCATAGGCGATCTGGATCGTGTCGCCCGGAATGGCTCCCGCGCAGCAGAACGCGCGGGCCATCACCTCGCCCCAGAGCTTCACATCGTCTTTCGTGTAGCCGACGAGGGTCGGGTTGCCGGTGGTGCCGCTGGAGACGTGGATCTCGGCGATCTGATCCTGCGGCGCCGAGAACAGACCGTACGGGTAATTGTCCCGCATGTCTTCCTTCGTGGTGATCGGCAGCCGCTTGATGTCGTCGATGGATTTGATCTGGTCCGGCTTGACCCCTGCGGCGTCGAGTTTCCGCCTGTAGACGGCGCAATTCTGGTAGATGTAGGGAATCAGTTTCCTGAGATAGCCCGATTGCAGCTCCTTGAGATCCGCACGGGCCGCGCACTCGACATTCTCTTTCCAGATCATGATTGACCCATCTTCCTTCCGTCCAGGAACACCTTCTTGTTCTCTTCGACGCCTTTGTCTTTGAACACGGCCTCGATGGCCTTCATCCAAAACTCTTCTTTGATCGACAGCTTCGCCGACAGAACGCCGACCAGGCAGGTGTTGAGGCCTCGCGGGTTCTCAATCGCCTGGGCGACCTTGTCGAGGTACTCGGTGAGGTCCACGCCGTCCTTCTTCAAAAAGGCGCTGAGTCGGGTGTGCTCTTCCTGGTGAAAGCAGACCAGGACATCCGCCCCGCCGGTCGGGACCAGAGGCGAGTACACCCGCTTGCCGAACCGCACATGGGATTCCACGGCCCCGCCCCGTTGGGCCATGCCGTGAACCTCGGATTTCTTCACATGATACCCGGCGTACATGGCCGCCCAACTGCAGATCTCAGAGGCCTTCAGGACGCCCTGTCCCCCGATCCCGCCGAATGTGATGCTGTACACTTTGTTGTTCGTGGCCATGACGCAACCTACCTTCTGAGCAATTTGCAGGGATGCCTGGAAATGACGACCGACAGCGCATCCTCGTTGATTCGTTTCTCCAGGATCCCGCGGAACTCCTCCAGGTTCTTCGGATCGACCACATCGACGTTGTCGACGCCGCAGGCCCGGCACACATCCTCCAGGATCAGCTTCTTCGTGGGCTCGTTGCGGATCGTCAGACCGGTGGCCGGATGCTGCTGGCCGCCGGTCATGGCGGTGGTCGAGTTGTCCAGGATGACGATCACGCCTTTGGTCTTGTTGTAGACGGCGTTGATCAGGCCGGTGATTCCGGAATGAACGAACGTCGAATCGCCCAAAACACCCACGATGCGTTGGCCCGGCATCGCTCTGCGCAACCCCTCGTGAATCGTGACGCCCGCTCCCATGCACACGCAGGAGTGCAGCGCCTCCAGGGGCGGCAGACTGGCCAGCGTGTAACAACCGATGTCGCCGGCCACATGGACGTCCAACTTCTTGAGAGCCGCGAACGACGCCCAATGCGGACATTCGGGACAGAAGCGAGGTCTGCGCGTCACAGGCCGGTTCTCCACCTTGACCTTCCCGGTCACCACGCCCGGGATCAGTTCCGGCGTCAGCTCGCCGATGCGGAAGGACGGATGCTTGGCCGCGA
This sequence comes from uncultured Phycisphaerales bacterium, assembly GCA_937868145.1. Lineage (GTDB taxonomy): Bacteria > Planctomycetota > Phycisphaerae > Sedimentisphaerales > Anaerobacaceae > PLanc-01. The sequence goes on along the minus strand of CALMMH010000701.1, from coordinate 955 downwards.
TCTTCACGCCGAGCGTCTTGACGTGATCTTCGATGAAGGGGTCCAACTCCTCCACCACGACCACCTTCTTGACGCTCTTGGCGAACTGGCGAATCTTCTCGTCGCAGAACGGATAGCTCATCCCCAGCTTGAGGTACGAGGCGTCCGGATAGTTCTCTTTCAGGTATTGATAGGCGACGCTCGAGGTGATGAAGCCGAGCTTGCCGTCGCCCTTCTCGATCTTGTTCAGGCGGGTCTTCTCGGCGACCGCCTTGAGCCGCTCGAGCCGCTGCTCGATGAAGATGTGCCGCCGATAGGCGTGTCCCGGCACCATGACGTACTTCGCGGGGTTCCTGGCAAAAGCCGGCCGGTCGGGGACCTTTCGCTCGCCCGTCGTGACGTTCTCCTTCGTATGGGAGATGCGGGTGGTCATGCGCAGGATTACGGGCGTATCGAACCGCTCGCTCATCGCGAACGCCTCTTTTACGAACTCGCGGGCCTCCGCGGGACTCGAAGGCTCCAGCATCGGCATCTTCGAGTACAGGGCCACCCATCGCGTGTCCTGTTCGTTCTGCGAGGAGTGCATGCCGGGGTCGTCGCAGACCACGATGACAAACCCCGCCAGGATGCCCAGGGCGGCTGCGCTAAGCCCCCCGACCGCCAGGAAGTTTAGCCGCAGGCCCAATAGTGCGCCGATGACCGCTGCCACGCCCATGATGAGGAGCAGCTTGCCGGGGCTCCAGTCCAGACCGGCCTGCTGCATGTTCGCCTGCGCTTTGTCCGCCATGTCGAACCGGGCGACCAGCCGGCTGATCACATCTTTGTCGAAGCCGGCGGCGTCCTTCAGCACCGTGGTTTCGGTGGCGGCTTCCTTTCCGGCCACGGTTTCGAGCAGCCCGACGACCTTCTTCTTGCGCTGTGCTTCCATGAAGCTCCAGCCCACGCTGATGGCGATCAGGACTACCGCGAAAATTGC
>CALMMH010000700.1 GCA_937868145.1 uncultured Phycisphaerales bacterium | reverse complement strand
AGCTGTCGGGATTTCCGCAGGGCCCGGTGACGACCGACAACAAGGGGGTCTACAGTCAGAAGGTTCCCTACGGTTTCTCCGCCACGATCACCCCTGTGAAAGAAGGGTATAGTTTCCAGCCGGCCGAACGTCCTTATGAGTCGATCAAGGCCGACCAGCGCAAGCAGGATTTCAAAGGCGAGAAGATCACGTACGAAATCTCCGGCAACACCGGCGAAGGCGGCGTCGTCCTCAGGGGGTTCCTTACTCCGGTGACCTCCAAGAGCGACGGCTCGTACAGCGTCAAAGTGCCCTACAATTGGGATGGCACGGTTGTCCCGAACAAGGCCGGGTACACGTTCCAGCCGCCCGAGCAGTCGTACCGGGGCGTTCTGGCCGCGCAGACGAACCAGGATTTCACCGCCCAGATCAATCAATATGGGATCTCGGGCAAGGTTCTCGACAAGACCGGCGCCCCCATTGCGGACGTGCAGATCATCGCCGAAGGCCAGGCCGAACCGGGCCTGACGGACGACGAGGGCGTCTTCGAGCTTCTGGTCAATCACGGCTGGAAGGGCAAGATCACTCCGCAGAAGGCCGGCTACACGTTCAGTCCGGCCGTGAAGTCTTTCGACGTCGCGGTGACCGGTCCGCTGAGCAATCAGTCGATCGTCGGCGAAGTCAAAATGCTGACGATCAGCAACGTCCTCCTGGCGGAAGGCGAGCCTGTCGCGGACGTCATGGTGACCGCTGAGCCGGGTGGTTTCAAGACCGCAACCGATCTGAAAGGCAAGTACAGCGTCAAGGTCCCGTATGGTTGGGTCGGCTCTCTCTCGTTCTTTAAAGAGGAATGGGACATCACGGAGACGGTTGACTATCCGGATCCCGTGACGGAAGACATCGACGGTACGGCTCCAAGGAAGCCGAAGCCGCAAACGAAGCCGGCGGAGACGACGGCTCCGTCCAGGCCGCAGGAAACGGCGATCGCCCCCAAGGCGCAGGATACGCCGCCGACGCAGCCCAAGCCGCAAGAGACAGGGGCTCAGCCCAAGCCGCAGGATACGACTGTGCCCAAGCCGCAAGATACGACCCAGACGCCGGAGTTGACGTCGTCCGACGCGATCTCGCCGGCCAAAGCGCAGCTGTTGCAGCGGTACGTCCAGGCTCGAAAACGACTCAGTCTGCTCGAGAGCCAGTTGGGCCAGCTCGATGACGCAGGGCTGACGGAAGTGGCTACGTTGTCCAAAGAGATCAGCCAGCTCGAGGTGATGCTCAAAGGCGGTCAGTTGCCGGCGGGCGAGCAGCCCTTTGTTCGGCCGAACCTCGATCCTCTGGTCCTCGATGCCGCCACGCCGAAGCTGCTCAGCGTTCTGGCCGAGCTGTCCCGGCTGACGACGGTCCCGATCGGCGTGGATCTGACGGTCAAAGATGAGCCCGTCGCGATGGGAGTCGCGAGCGTGCAGGGTATGCCGATCGAACTGGCCTTGCAGCGGATCCTCGACGGCACGAAGAAGAAGTACACCTTCAAGAAGGACGCGGACGGCAACTATCTGGTCTTTAAGCCGCTCACCAACGCCTTCCCCGGCAGCGATATCACGATGGCCTTGGATGCCCTGGCCAGCGACGCGGAGGTCCCGATCATTCCGGACCCGAACGTCGGTGGAACGGCTAACGCCAGCTTCACGAACGTGCCGCTGGAAGAGGCGTTGGAGATGGTTCTGACCGCGACGCCGTACGTGTTCAAACAGAAGAAGACGTATTACGTCGTCGGCGACCGCAGCCCCGACAGCTTCTCGTTCCCGGAGATCAGCGTCACGCGTCATGTGAGTCTCAACTTCAAGACGCCGGGACGGATCAAGGACATGCTGCCCAAGGTGTACAAGCAGTATGTGGAGGCGGAAGCCGCCAGTGTCACCGATCCCAATGATCAGGGCCATCTCCTCACGATCACCGCGCCTGTGGAGATTAACCAGGCGATCCAGAAGATGATTCGGGAGTGGGACAAGACCCCGCGGCAGGTCCTGCTGGACGCCCGCGTGGTGGCGATGGAGCGCGGCAACCTGCTGAATCTCGGTGTCGAGTGGACCATGCCGTCGATGCAGGCCGGCGGATTCTACAACGGCGAGGATTGGACCAAGGCGATCGGGCTCGGCTATACGGCCGATGCGGTGTTCACGAACTCCCTGATAGCGACCTTGAATGCGTTGGAGTCGAGCAGTCAGGCGGACATCGTGACCAACCCGCAGTTGATCGCCCAGGACGGCGGACAGGCGCAGCTCCGATCCATCCGCGAGGAATGGTTCATGATGAGCGACAACCAGGCGGACGCCTACGGGTATTCGCGAGCCGAGCTCCAGAAGATCGAGTCCGGCACCATCCTGACGATCACGCCGCGAATCGGCGACAGCAACGACATCACGCTCGAAATGGCGGTCGAGGTCAGCACCAGCGTCGCCAAAGGGCGGGACAGCGATCTGCCGATCGTGACGCGTCGCCAGGCCAAGAACAGGGTCACCCTGAAGAATGGCGGTACTGTTGCGGTGGCCGGCTTGACGGAAAACCGCTCGACGTCCACCGATCAGCGGGTGCCCGTACTGGGCAGCATCCCGCTCGTCGGACGGTTGTTCCGCAACAACAACGACGACAAGGAGACGCGAGAGATCGCGGTCTTCGTGACCGCCACCCTGATTCCGGAGAACAAGGAAGCCCGGCCCGGCGCCACGGGGACCCCGAGCATCAGCAGCCAGGCGGAAGCGGCAGGCCCCGAGTTCAAAGAGGATTTGGCGAGCGCCCTGAAACGTACGCAATGAGCAACCGATGGTGAGGAGTGTGATAGATCGTGTGTAACATGCGTAGATCCAGGTTTGACAAAATGGCCGGCATGCGGCAGTCCTCGAACGTCCGGTTCGGGGCCGGGACCCTTCGAACATGGGGTCTCGTGCTGGTCCTGACGGTGCTGGTTTTGCAGACGGGCGGGTGCAGCAGTTGGTTCCGGCCGGTGCAATGGGACGACGATCTGGAAGCCGAGAGCCAGGAGCCGGCGTCGCCGTTCAAGGTGATCCCTCGCAAGAGCAACCAGTTGGCGGCCCTCAGCGCCGACGACATCGTTCGGATCATGCAGCGGATCGGCTTCCAGGATGAGCAGATTCTCGATTTGGGAACCGACCTGCACAACGCCCTGCGGTTCTCCGGGACCGCGGCGGTCACCTATAAAAAGAAGACGATCGCGATCTTCGCCGCGGACGGCGACTACGTGCACATCCGGTCCCGTTCGGCGAGCTTCGATTATCAGGTTTCGAAGGGTCAGTTCGTGAACTCGGCCCGCAGGTAGCAGTCGATAGGAATTGTCTTACTTACGGCTGGATGGAAAGACGCTGTGGCGCAGCCCCCGAGGGCGGCCGCAGCAGGATTCAGGATGGCCCTCTCTCACGAGGGGGAGCGTTGGCCAGGAAGTCCGTCTCCGGTGAGGTCCCAGAGAGCCGCCGCCGGAGGAGGGTGATTCTCTTCTTCTCTCGATCGACGGCAACGTCGCAATCCGAGGTACGTCGAGGCCACGAAGCGAGGCCCGACGCCTAACCCCCACGAGCAGAATCCCGCCGATGCGATCCACAGCGCGCTGCTCCCGGTCGATCCCGTCACGACGGCCGTTTCTTCCCGCTTGACCCGCCGGAGTGGCCCACCTACAATTGCAGGTTCAGCGAAAGGAGACTG
>CALMMH010000699.1 GCA_937868145.1 uncultured Phycisphaerales bacterium | reverse complement strand
CGGCACGACTAATCTACCACGGATACCAAAAGGCTGCAAGCAACTCCTGCACCAAAGGATCAGCCCATGCCGCGGCGAATCTCAACCTAGGGTCTCACGGCGGTGCCGTCGGGCCTTCGGACGGGGGTCCAGTAGCCGGGGTCTTCGGGCAGCGGGAATTTCGCGGCCAGGTCCTCGTTGAGGTCCACGCCAAAGCCCGGGGCCTCGTTGATGTGCATGTAGCCGTTCTCCATCGTGGGGCAGCCGGGGAAGACTTCGCGGGTCTTGTCGTTGAAGCTCACGCTCTCCTGGATACCGAAGTTCCAGATCGCCAAGTCCAGATGGGCATTGGCCGCGTGGCCAACCGGGGAGACGTCGCCCGGGCCGTGCCAGGCGCTGCGGACGTTGAACCACTCGCCCAGCGTCGCGATCTTTCGGGCTACGCTCAGGCCGCCTACCTGCGAGATGTGCACGCGGATGAAGTCGATCAGCCGCTCGGAGATCAGTCCGACCCATTCGTGCGGGCTGTTGAACAGCTCGCCCATCGCGATCGGCACGCACGTCTGCTGGCGGAGGATCTTGAAGTAGCCGTTGTCCTCGGGGGCGAATGGGTCCTCGATGAAGAACGGCCGGTATTTTTCGAGTTGTTTGCAGAGGTTGACCGCCTCGATGGGCGGGATTCGCTCGTGAATGTCGTGGAGCAGCTCGACCTCGTTGCCGCAGGTGTTGCGGACGTGCTCGAACATCTCGATCGTGCCGTTGACGTAGGGCCGGACCGCCATGTTCGAATCGGATGGGAGGCCGAAGCCCGCGTTCTTGAAATCCGCCGTCTTGGACAGGTGCGGCGAGCCGTAGCCGCCCCGTTGGATGCGGATGTGCCGGAAACCCTTGGCCATCGCCTGCTGGACGCTCTCTTCGATCTGCTTGAGATCGCCGCCGCCGCAATGCGTGTAACAATCGACCGCGAAACGGCACTTGCCCCCGAGCAGTTGGTAGACGGGCATGTTCGCCCGCTTGCCCTTGATGTCCCAGAGCGCCTGGTCCAGGCCGCTCAACGCATTGTTCAACACGGGCCCGTTTCGCCAGTAGGAGCTGGTGTAGGCGTTCTGCCACAGGTCTTCGATGCAATCGATGTCCCGGCCCCTGGCGAACGGATCCAAGTACTCATTCACCGCGGCCGCGACGGTCAGAGGCCGCTGGTTGAACGTAGCGCATCCCAGACCGTAGAGTCCCGGCTCGCTCGTTTCGACCTTCACTACGCACAGCCGAATCCCCGCCGGGGCGGTGAGAATCGCCTTGACCTTCGTGATCTTCAACGGCGGCAGGCCCTTGGTCGCGTTCGAATACGTCGCGTTCTCGCTCTTGGCCGGTTTCAGGAACCCCAGCATGCCCGCGGCGGCCCCGAGCCCGAAGCCTTTCATCATGTCACGTCGATCCATCCAACGCTCCTTGCTGTTTTGCCTCGCCGATCGGATTCGGGTCACCTTGGGCGGTCTTGATGGGTTTCCCATGCCACCAAGTGGCCAGGACCGAGCCCGAGATGTTCATCCAGGGCCCGAAGATCGCCGGCGCCAGGGCGGCGGCGTTGCTCCCGAGCACCTTGACCGCCAACGCGGAGGCCATCCCACCGTTCTGCAAGCCGACCTCGATGGCCACCGTCCGGCACGTCCGCTCGTCGAGTCTCACGAGCCGGGACAGCCAGTAGCCCAGGATGTAGCCGACGGAGTTGTGAATGATCACGGCGGCGATCAACAGCGCGCCGACGGTGAGCAGATCCTCCCGAGACTGGGCTGTGATGATTGCGATGATCAGGCAGATGCCCGCCATGGAGACGACCGGCAGCACCCGGTCCATCCAGTTGCCGGACCGCCCAAGAACGAGACTCACGATGAGCTTTGTCATCGCCACCGCACCAATCAGCGCCGTCCCGATAATGATGCCGTCTCGGAATGAGACGATGAAGTCGGGCAGGCGGCTGTACAGAGCGATCGTCAGCACGGCGACACCAAACCCCGCGGCCGCCAACACCGAAAGCAGCCCCTTGCGGTTGGCCCATCGGCTCTTGCTGTAGAGGATGCGGTTGGCGATCAGGCCGGCCAACACCGGCACGATGATCATGTTCACAATCGAGAGCATCATGGCGACGAACTGGACCTTGATGAGCTGGCCGGCGAGCAGCTTCATCATCAGCGGCGTCATCAGGGGCGACAGGAGCGTCGAGCAGGAGGTCATCGTTACCGAGAGAGCGACGTCGCCGCCGGCCAGGTATGCCATCAGGTTGGAGGCGACGCCGCCGGGACAGGCGCCGACGAGGACGATGCCCGCAGCGATCTCCGGCGGAAAACCGAACAACTTGGCCACCGTATACCCCGCCAGCGGCATGACCGAGAATTGCAGGACCATCCCGATAAACACCGGCCAGGGCATCTTGAACACCCTGGCGAAGTCCGCCAGGCTCAGCGTCGTGCCCATCCCGAACATGATGATCTGGATCAGGGGAACGATCAGCTTGCCCAGGTCGTACCCGAACCATTTGCCGAATGCGTCGGGGTAGAACATCGAGGCCGTCACGAAGGCGAACACCCAGACGGTGAATGCGAAACTCTTGAGGAAGGAATGCCCCATGAAGAACAGAGCCAGGCATGCAAACGCTCCGATCGCACATGGCCCGACGGCCGCCCGGTGTCCGGTCACAAGCAGGCCCACGACAGCGACGCCCAGCAGCAACGAGATCCAGGCGAGGTATTTCGAGGCGGTCCGCAGCGTATCCGGCATCGTTCGGAACTCCAAACCACAGAGTAGGTGTTTCGCCATTGTCACATGACCTATACTCTTACTGCGCGGACCGCCGATCCGCAATACAAAAGCATTTACTATTGGCCGTCCGCCCTTTACTATGAGCCGCGCCTGGTCGTTGGAAAGACGTCGAAGGGTCGCCGAAGAAAGGATTCGCGTACCTCATCATGTTGATCGGACTGAAGCTCGACATCGGATTTGCGCAGGGGGAGGTGTACCGACGGCTTTACGGCTCGCGCGACATCCTCCCGTTTCTCAAGGAACTGGGTTTCAACGCGGTCGAGACGCCGGTAGGGCCGGAAACCGACCTGGGGCAGCTTCGAGAGCACATCGCCCGTTGCACAGGGGCGGGTTTGAAGACTTCGTTGCATCCCTACTCCGAAGCGACCATTTTCAACGCACTGTACTTCTCGCCCGAGGCGGACAATCCGTGCCGCCAGTTGCACGAGCGGTTCCTGTCGATCGCGGCCGAAGTCGCGAAGGCGCAGCAACTTCCAACGATCGTAAACCTCCACGGAGCGGCCGCCGGCATCGACGAGGCCCGCGAGCAGCTTCTGAGTCGATCCATCGCGTTTCTCACCTGGGCGGGCCAATGGTGCCGGGACAACGCCCCGCAGGTAGGCGTCACCGTCGAACTGCAGATCAGTCCGGATCCGGGCGAGCCCCGCCAGCGAATCGGCGACAACTACGCCGAATTATTGGACGTTGCCGTGCAAAGCAATGTGGGGGTCTGCTGGGACTTCGGCCACGCCTACTGGAACACACGTCGTTTCGGCTGGCCGATCACGCCGCCCGAGGCATTGCTCCGGCGAATCGTGCACGTCCACTGCCACGACGCCTCTACGGAGGATCATCAGCCGCTCGTGCACGGCGCCGTGTCGTGGCGGGAGTTCATCCTGCTTCTCCGCGAGCAC
>CALMMH010000698.1 GCA_937868145.1 uncultured Phycisphaerales bacterium | reverse complement strand
ATCATCGACCCGGATGCCGGCTGGAGCGGATATTTCGTCTGGAAAGAAGGGGTCGGTCCTATCGCCGGCATCTCCACGACAGAGTTCAACTATTACCAGCAGGAGAGCTGGGTCCTGGGCGATACGGAATGGTCGATCACGCTGCCGTCCGCCGGAGTGATGTCGCTGATCCGGACGGCCGACGGCTACGATCCGGCCGGCGACGAGCTTGCCCTCCGCGTGGATGGCGTCGTGGTGCCTTGGACAATATCCTACAACGACGCGGGAGGTTATTTTCACGCCGAACGCCAGAACCTCGCACTGGCCGCAGGAACCCATTCCATCACGTTTGACGTCACCGTCATCTGCGGCCCTCGCATTCTCATGGGATCGGGTCCCGCCTATTTCTCCCCGGTGGCTCCTCTGGCTATCCCGGCGCCGGCCGCTGTGGTTCTTAGCAGTCTTGGCGTCGGCCTGGTCGCCTGCCTCCGCGGACGTCGTACCCTGTAATCCCCTTGCAGCCCGTTTGCCGAGCACACGACAGCAGTCGCGGCGGCCCTTTTCCCGGTTTCTTACCGAAATATTGACAGACGCAGGATCAACAGCGATAATCAACCGTTCTTACGGCTGGATGCTCCTGTGGCCAGGTTGGATCGTCAGCGATCTGCGGTGCGTCAAAGCGTCTGTCGATCCGGGGCAACCGGGGAAGTTCTCCGGCATTCGGGTCCCCCGGGTCGCGGGGCTCCTTGTGGAGGGGTTTCGGTGTTTTCGGTCTGAAACCGAGTGCGGATCGGCGGCTACGGGATTTTCCCTTGACAGAGGGGCTGCTGTTGTGTAATAAAAGAGGGTTTATACCGATAGCGAGCCGGTTGAAGTGTGGATTTTGGGAAAGAATTTGGAGTAGTCGAATATGTTACCGATGAGACGAACCAGCAAGAGTAAGGTGCGGACCCGGCGATCGCACCAGGCACTGAAGGCGGTCAATTACACGCTGTGCCCCAAGTGCAGTCAGTCGATTCTGCCGCACACCGCGTGCAACAACTGCGGCTACGTGAATCCGAACCTGACTCTCAAGCTCGGTAAGGAGGAAACCGACTAAACATGCGTATTGCAGTGGATGCCATGGGAGGGGACCACGCCCCGGACGAGATCATCGCCGGTGTACTTGAGGCGTTGCCCCAAATAGACAAGGATGACGCAATTCTCCTGGTGGGTCCGAAAGACCTGCTGGAACAGAAGCTGGCTGCGTTTACTTACAACAAAGAGCAGCTCCGCATCGTAGACGCGCCGGACGTGATTGGGATGGATGAGAAGCCGGTCGACAGCCTTCGCAAGAAGCCGCACAGCTCGATTAGCGTCATGGCGAAGTTGGCCAAGACCGGCGACGCCGAGGCGGTTATCTCGGCCGGCAACA
>CALMMH010000697.1 GCA_937868145.1 uncultured Phycisphaerales bacterium | reverse complement strand
CTACGTCCTGAGCGACATCAACCAAGCCAAGGCTGCGGCCGAAGAGAACAAGCTGCGGGCCCGGGAGAAATCGCTGGCCGAGCGGACGCAGGTCACGATGGAGAATCTGTTCAGCCAGATCGAGGCCGGCAACGTCAAAGAGTTGAATCTGATCATCCGCGCCGACGTGCAGGGCTCGGTCGACGTGCTGAAGAAGTATCTTTCCGAGCTGAGCACGAGCGAGGTGCGGCTGCACATCCTGCAGGCCCTGCCGGGCGGGATTACCGAAGGCGACGTCCTTCTGGCCGAAGCGTCCAACGCGATCATCATCGGTTTCAACGTGGTTGCCGATGAGCGAGCCCAGCGGACGGCCGAAGCCGAGGGCGTCGACATCCGGTTTTACAACATTATCTACCGCATCACGGACGACCTGCGGAAATCGATGGCCGGCTTGTTGGAGCCGGAAGAGCAGGAACGGGCCCTGGGCCGCGCGACGGTTCGGGCGACGTTCAAGGTTTCGCGAATCGGCACGGTCGCCGGCTGCTACGTCACCAGCGGCGTGGCCGCCAAGAGCGCCAAGGTGCGGCTGATCCGGAACAACATCGTGGTGAGGGACAACATCTCTCTGGAGTCCCTCAAACACTTCAAGGACGATGCTCGGGAGGTCAAGGCAGGGTTGGAGTGTGGTGTGAAGCTGGCCGGGTTTGATGATATCAAGGTGGACGATGTCCTGGATTTCTATGAGATCGTCAAGGTAGCCAGAACGCTTGGATCCTGAGAATCCTGAGGGCCTGGGCCCCAAAGGAAGATACCCTATGCCGACCCGAAGGCAGGAAAAAGTGGCCCGTGTGATCCGGGAAGTGGTGAGTGACGTGATCGCCAATCATTTGAACGATCCGCGAGTCACCGGCTTGGTCAGTGTCACAAGGGTGGAAGTAATGGCAGATATGCGCAGTGCGGATGTGTATCTGAGCATCTTCGCCTCGAATGAGGCCGCCAAGGACAAGACGTTCACCGCCATCACGCACGCCCGGTCGAGGATTCAGTCGTTCCTGGCGGGTGCGTTGGAGAGCAAGTTTTGTCCCGTGCTGCGCTTTCATGTGGATGAGCAGTTTCGCAAGACCCTGGATATAATGAGGCTGATCGATGAGGTAGCCGGCGAACGCCGTAAGAACGAAGGCGAACAGGAAGGCGGCGGGGAACCCGAGCAGGAGCGGCCTGACGGGTCCGACGAAGCCTGAATCGACGTTCTGCGGTCCCTTGCGTCCCGGGTCTGTGACGCTGCCGACCTGCTGCGGTATCTGGAAGGGCCATGAAGAACAGTAAGGAATATGCTCAACGGCTTCAAAAGCTGTACCGGGAATTGAAGCGGCTGCATCCGAAGGTCGAGAAGACGACCTACGAGGATCCGGCTGAGGCCTTGATTTGCGGCATCGTCAGCGAGAAGCTGAGCGAAACCGCCACGTCCAGGGCCTTGCGGGAGATTCGTTCGTCGTTCGTGGACTGGAACGACCTGCGGGTCTCGCGGATCGAGGAGATCGCCGAGGCGATGGGCGGCAACAACACGCCCTGTCGCGCCGCGGCCTCGTCGCTGACGGCCGCCCTGCGGGGGATCTTCAACGAACACCACAAGATCAGCCTGGCGGTCCTGAAGAAGCTCGGCAAGCGACCCGCGAAGGAAGGCCTCGAGAAGATTGACGGCGTCAGTCGCTTCGTGATCAACTACTGCATGCTCACCTCGATGCAGGCCCACGCCGTGCCGCTGACGCAGGACATGATCAAATACCTTCGGAGCAACGGGGTTATCGCCCCGGATGCCGACGAAGAGGATATCGAAGGGTTTTTGACCCGACAGGTCGCCGCGAAAGATGCGTACGAATTCTACGCTCTTTTGCGTCGAGAAAGTGAGTCGCCGAAGTTGGCCAAGAAGAAGCCGGCTTCCCGCCGCAAGAACGGCAAGGCGACCCGGAAATGACGCCGGAGTTCGGCGCCGTCTTCTGGGGAATGGAAACTGACTGGATACGGAGTGCACGTGGCTGGTGAACGAATCTTGAAACTGGGTCTTCCCGCGGGGAGTTTGCAGAAGGCGACTGTGGATCTGTTTGACAAGGCGGGGTTGCATATTTCCGACTCCAAACGGAGTTATTTCCCGGCGATTGACGACGAGGAGATCCAGCTGGTGTATCTGCGGGCCCAGGAGATCGGCCGCTATGTCGGCGACGGCGTCCTGGACATGGGGATTACCGGCTTCGACTGGATCAAAGAGAACGGCTGCGACGTGCGGGAGATTTGCGAGCTGCCCTACAGCAAGGCGACCAGCAATCCGACGAGGTGGGTGCTCGCCGTTCCCAACGAGTCGAAGGTCGAGAAGCCGGAGGACCTTGAAGGAGGGATCGTTGCCACCGAGTTGCTCGGCGTCACGAAGCGGTATTTCGAGGACAAAGGCATCCGCGTGCGGGTCGAGTTCAGTTGGGGCGCGACGGAGGTCAAAGCGCGCCTGGTCGATGGGATCGTCGAGCTGACCGAGACGGGAACCTCGCTGCGGGCGAACAACCTGAAGATTCTCGACACGGTGATCGTTTCGACAACCCGGCTGATCGCCAACAAGACCGCGTGGCAGGATGACTTCAAGCGGGAGAAAATTGAGAATATCGCCATTCTGCTCCAGGCGGCGATCGCGGCCCGCGGCAAGGTCGGCCTGAAGATGAATGTTCGCAAGGCCGACCTGAACTCGGTCTTGCAGGTGCTGCCCGCGGAGAAGAGCCCGACCGTTTCGGGGCTGGCGGACTCGGCGTATGTGGCGATCGAGGTGATTATCGACGACTCGGTGGAGAGGACTCTGGTTCCCGCGCTGAAGCGGGCCGGAGCGTCAGGCATCATCACGTATCCATTGAACAAGGTGATTCACTGATGACTAGAATGCACTTGCTTGTATCGATGTTTTGTGTCGCGCAGGCGGCGGGCGTCGCGGTTGCCGGGAACGTTTCATCACAGGCGGCGGACCCGAACGGTCAAGTCGTTGTGGCCGCGATCGGCGACGGAACGATCACGATGGACGATCTGACGCGACGGCTCTTGCAGGAAATCCGTCCTCACGAGCAGGAGTTCTACCAGGAGGCCGAACCGGTGGTCGTCGAGGACGTTCTCCGCAAGATGCTGGCGGAAAAAGCGACCAGCATGGAGGGACGCAAGCTCGGATACCTCCAGGAGGATCCGCTGCATACGATCGTCGCGCAGTTCGAGCAGCAGAGGGTCGTTTCGAAACTGCTGGAAACGCAACTGGGCGACAAGGTGTCGGTTGCGGACGCGGACATCGACCAGGTGATCAAGAGCAATCCCAAGGCGACACGGGAGCAGGCCAGAGCGTTCGCCCAGCGGAGCAAGGCGATGCGCGTCATGGAGCAGTATTACGCCGAGCTGGCCGGAAAACGCAAGCTTGCGAAAGTGACGGAGAATTTGACCAAGGCCGCGGAGATCCATCAACGTCTCCTGACCCAGCCGAAGACGCCGCGAGGTCCCGGCGAGTACTGGATCCGCAACAGCCAGGTGAACACCGATCTGTCCGACGAGGAGAAGAACCTGGTCCTGGCCACATTCGATGGCGGCCGGTTCACTCTGAAGGATTGGTTCCAGACGCTGTGCAATCTCGCTCCCCCGCGTAGGCCCAAGGATCTGGACAAGGCCGAGGGTGTGGAGAAGCTCCTGACGATGGCCCTGCGGGCTCCGGTCCTTGCCGCGGAGGCTCGGTCGCTCGGGTACGACCAGGATCCCAAGATCCGAAGCGACGTCAAGGCGTTCGAGGATCAGCGGCTGTTGTATGCGACGCAGGAGGCCGAGACCAAGTCCGTCCAAGAGCCGACAGCCGAGGAAGTGAAAGAGTATTTCGAGAAGAACGTCGAGAAGTTCGCCGCCAATCCCATCCTGAAGGTCGATCAGATCTGGTGCGAGGATGAACAGACCGCCCGGAAGGTCCGGGACCTGGTGGATCAGGGCGCTGATTTCCAGATGGTGAAAAAGGATTACTCCCTGCAGAAGGATGTTCCCTTCTACAGTCTGTCTCCCACCAGTGAAGGGCTGTTCTGGGCCGACGTATGGAAAGGCGAGCCGAACGAGGTCCTTGGCCCCGTGATGGGCTTCTACGGGCCCGGCGTCAAGTGGCGCGTCGTGAAGGTCCAGGAGAAGACGCCGGCCAAGGTGCAGGACTTCTCGGAGCAGCTTGGAAATTCCGTCAAATGGGCGTTTTTCGCCGAACGGCGACAGGCGGTGTTGAAGAAGTTCGAGAAGGGGCTGATCGAGAAGTATCCGTACGAAATCTTCTGCGACCGGATCCAGGGCCTGAACCCGCTGGAGATCGCGCTGAAGCAGCAGGACAAGTGATCGATGATTTTCACGCTGCACCGGTACATGTTCCGCGAGTTGCTGCGGATCTTCATCCTGGCGACAGTCGGGTTGACCTTGATCCTGAGCTTGGGCATGATCCTGCAGCCGGTGCAGAAGTTCGGCGTCGGGCCGCGTCAGGCCGTCCACATCCTGATTATCTTCATGCCGGTCACGCTGACGTTCGTGCTTCCGATGGCGGCGCTGTTCGCTTCGGCCCTCGCGTACGGACGGTTCGCCGGCGACAATGAGATCGACGCCTGCCGGGCCAGCGGAATCGGCGCCATAACGCTGATCTACCCGGGCTTGGTCTTGGCGATCCTCGTGGCGATCGGCAACCTCATGCTCAGCTTTCATGTCATGCCGTACTTCGTGCACATGGCCGAGAAGTCGCTCAAGGCCGACGCCAAGCAGATCCTGTTCCGCAACATCCAGCGACGAGGCTACTATTCCGTTCCCGGCACCGGCTATCAGATCTACGCCGACCATGCGGAGCTCAAGAACGACACGCTCTACGGGATCGTCATCATCCAGGCTCTCAAGGACAGGGGGATTCGAAGGATCATCACGTCGGACGAGACTCAGGTGCAGTTCGATCCACACGAGAAATTCAACGAAGTCCGGCTGACCGTGCACAATTGCCGAGAGATGGATTCGGGCGACCACGCCTGGGACGGGCAGGTCGGGCTGCTGCCGGTGACGATGGGTTTCCAGTCCCTCATGGGCGATAGCATCAAGTTCAAAAAGATCGACGAAATGAAGCAGATCCTGGCGGATCTGATGCAGTTCGATCCAGTTGCCCGGCTGGCCCGCGAGACCTACACCCAGTATACAACGGAGATGCTCGCGAAGGACGTCAACGAGGCCGTTGTTTCGGGACGGTCGTACGGATTTCGAGGGCCGACGCATTCCGTCCGGTTCTCGGCGGCTCGGTGCGAGATGCGGGACCCTGCGGTGATTACATTGGCGCCTCCCGTCGTGGTGGAGGAGTGTGACAGCGCCGGGCGGCGGCGCCGGCTCGAGTGCACCAAAGCTGAGATCCAGGTCCAGAAAGGGGTCGCCGATCCGAAACTGGTCCTGTATCTCAACAACCCTCGCATTCAGGAGACGGGGCAGTTGCTGGTGCAGTACGCCGTGGGGGACTTGGTTCTGCCTGAGAAGGTCGGACGCGGCTTGAACGGGGTCTCCATGCTTGGTCTGGCGACGATGGACCTGGCGGGGCAACTGAAACGCTCGCCGAGCCCGATCCTGGCGAAGGCGCAGGCCGAGCTTCTCGATGAGATCGACGATACGTTGAAGGACATCAAAGCGGAGATGAACTCCCGGCTGGTGTTCGGCATTGGCTGCGTGCCGATGATCTTGATTGGAATCGGCTTGGGCGTTCTCCAGAAGGGGGGGCATCTGCTCAGCGCCTTCGGAGCCAGTTGTCTGCCGGCCGCGGTGCTTATCATCTCGATCGTCAGCGGCAAAAACCTCACGCAGAACCAGGGCGCCGAGAACGGCCTGGGAATCCTGATCATGTGGGGCGGCCTGACGTTCCTGATTCTCCTGGCCGCCGTGATCTACAGGAAGCTGCAGCGGGGCTGAGCGGAGAGCGAACATGAAGATCCTGGATCGATACATCGCGAAGAACTTCCTGATCGGGTATGTCATCGCGTTCTGCGTGCTGATCGGGTTGCGGATCATCATTGAGCTGTTCGTGAACCTGGACGAGTTCGCGGAGAACGCCAAGGACCTCGGGGCACGGGGCCTGATGATGGACATCCTGACGTTCTATGCTTTCCGGACGACGCTCTACTTTCGCGACACCGCGGGCGTCATTACGGTGGTCGCCGCCGCGTTCTCGCTGGGCCGGATGGTGCGGAACAACGAATTGGTCGCCATGATCGCATCGGGCGTCAGCGCCAAACGGATCGTCGGCCCGATCCTGGCTCTGGTGGTCTTCTTCACGGCGTTGGCCGTGGCGGATCAAGAGTTCATGATCCCGTCGATCAGCGACAGGCTCGTGCGGGATGAGGACGACGCCAAGGGCAAGGAGGTCTACGCGGTCTGGTTCTTCGCCGATGGGAACGGTTCGCTCCTGTGTTCGCCCAAGTACGACGCCGCGACGGTGACCCTGGATCATCCCACGATCATCACACGGAAGGCGGTTCCGTCCCGTCCGGGCATCTGGGACGTGACCGGTCGAATCTCGGCCGACTTCGCGGTTTTCAATCCGTCCGCTGGCGGGTGGAACCTGATCAACGGCCTGTACGTCAGCACGGATCCCAACCTGGCTCCTGAACCGAGAGCATTCTACCTGGCTTCCGATCTATTCCCGAAAGACATTGCTTTGCGGCGGAACGCCGGATACGATTCGTTCTTGAGTTCCCGCCAACTGGCGGCCCTGGCGGCCCAGAAGACCAAGGTCAAGGACATCGCCCAACTTCTGAGCCAGAAACATTTCCGCATCACGGACCCGCTGATCAACCTGACGATGCTCATGGTGAGCCTGCCGGTGTTGATCTGCCGGGACCCGCGAACGATGAAATCAGCCATCATGGTGAGCTTCGTCCTGACTGCCGCGTGTTTCGTGACGACCTTCGTTTGCAAAATGCTCGCCACTGAGGTGGTCTTCGGCAACAAAGTCATGCCGGAACTCTGGGCCTGGCTGCCTATCTTTATCTTCCTGCCCGTCGCGTTGATCGAGCTGGACTCGATGAAGACGTGAACCGTCCTCCGCTATCATGCCTTCCCGGCGACCGCCTGTCGCACCTCGCGGTTGATCCGGACGCTGCACCAGTTCTTGCCGCACATGGAACAGTAGTCCGCCGATTCGATCTCGGCCTTGCCCATTTCCTTGCAGGCTTCTTTGTGCATGCGGTCTGCGGTCTGTGGATCGAGCGACGTGGCGATGTGCGTCGGCCAATCCAGGTTGCCTCGAGCGATGCTCAGCGTTCGATCCCGTTCGGCGACTCCCTTGAGCCCGCGCGCCACGTCGCCTGCGTGGGCCGCGATCTTGGCCGCCACGACGCCGGCGCGGACGTCCTCGGTGTTCGGCAGGCCCAGGTGTTCCCGCGGCGTGACGTAGCACAGGAACGACGCTCCGTAGTACGCGGCGGCGCAACCGCCGATGGCTGAGGTGATGTGGTCGTAGCCCGGCGCGATGTCCGTCACGAGCGGCCCGAGCACGTAGAATGGGGCGCCGTGGCAGATCTTCTGCTGGAGCTCCATATTGTACTGGATTTGGTTGAACGGAACGTGGCCGGGGCCCTCGACCATGACCTGGCAGCCTCGTTCCCAGGCCCGCTGGGTCAGCTCGCCCAGCGTTCGCAACTCCGCAAGCTGAGCCTCGTCGGTCGCGTCGGCGATCGCGCCGGGCCGGAGGCCGTCGCCCAGCGAGAAGCACACATCATGTTCGGCCATGACGTCGCAGAGGTCGTCGAACATCTCGTAGAGCGGGTTCTGACGCTTGTAGTGGAGCATCCACTTGGCCAGGAGCGCTCCGCCGCGGCTGACGATCCCCATCACCCGCTTTTCGAGCAGGGGCAGGTGCTCCCGCAGCAGTCCGGCGTGGATCGTGAAGAAGTCCACGCCCTGTTTGGCCTGCTTTTCCACCGTCTTCATGATAATGTCGGGCGTGACGTCCTCGACGTCGCGGCCCTCGATCACCTGGTAGATGGGCACCGTCCCGAAGGGGACCGGGC
Organism: uncultured Phycisphaerales bacterium; assembly: GCA_937868145.1. Taxonomy (GTDB): domain Bacteria; phylum Planctomycetota; class Phycisphaerae; order Sedimentisphaerales; family Anaerobacaceae; genus PLanc-01. Next base: position 7,777 of record CALMMH010000697.1, on the reverse strand, counting down.
AGTGGGCCAGCAGCTCGTCGCGGATGGCGTCGAGGTTGCCCCCAGTGCTGAGGTCCATCATGGCGTCGGCCCCGACTTCGATCGCGACATTCATCTTCTCGATCTCCGCCGTCACGGAGCACCGGCCGGTGCTGGTGCCGATGTTGGCGTTGACCTTGGTCCGCAGGGTCCGGCCGATTCCCGCCGGCCGCAGATTGGTCTTGAGATGGGCCTTGTTGGCCGCGATCACCAACCGGCCGGCGGCCACCTCATTGCGGACGGTCTGCACGTCCACTCCCTCGCTGGCGGCCACCTGCCGCATGGCCTCGGTGACTGTTCCGGCTCTGGCATCCGTCAGTTGCGTCGTCATGAATCCGACTCCTCTGTGCAAATAAAAAAGATCGCTCCTGCGGGGAAGCGATCTCTCATGACAATCAACGTGCTGTCGTCATCGCTTTCCTACGCAGGCTTGCCTGCCCGGTGCGGCCGATTTCGCCGCAAGGCAGTTATCCTGATCAGGTTCGGAGGGTGTTTTCTCAGGCCCGCACGCGGGCCACCCCTAGCGACCAAGACCGCATTGTACAGCATCCCGCCGCCTGCGCCCACGCAAAACTGGCGATCTTCACCGCAGTTGGTTCTCACACGGAGCCACAAAGCCACGAAGGCTGGAACGTGTTCTTCCCGCTCTTCTTCGTGCTTTGGTGCCTTTGTGCGATCAAATCCTTGGGTTGCGGCCGAGCGAAGCGAGGCCGCGCTGTGCGATCTCCATGCCTCGGTGGTGGATTCTCTCTCTCTGGACCTTGGCTTCTCCGTCCGCCAGGCGAAGATTGAGACTGTGGGCGTATGAGAAACCCAGGTTGGGAGTGCCCGGAGTCGTGGATTTCATGGAATACAGGCGGACAAACTCGGGTGTGATGGGGAAGGTCGCCTTCTGGCTGGCCTTATCGCCGTGGTTTTATGTCGTGGCATCGCTGCTGCGTCTTCCGGGCTTTGGATGAGGCTCTCCCCTCGGATTCCTTGGAGGAGTCCTGGTCGTGTTCGGTCCGCCCGTGGCGATGGGAGTGAGTGTCGCGGCTATCGCCAGGGACAGACGTGGAACGTGGGCGAGAGCGGGCCTGGCCGTAAGCTTGATCACGTTCGCCCTGTGGCTTACCTCCGTCGTATGCGGGGGCTTCGGATGATGCGAGGAAGGTCGGCGGGGCAGTTTTGCCCATCATCTGATCCTGAGCCTTGAAGGCCCCGACGTACACAAGCGTACGTGGATTCCCCGTAATCCTCCTCCTGCCAATTCCTTGGACAACAACTTCGCGTGGCCATATCATGTCCCTGGAAGTCGCACGCGCGGCCGCGGTTTTCGCGGCTGGCGGCTTTGAAAAGGGGTTGATACGATGAGGCAGACGCGACGGGAGTTCTTGAGGAACCTGGGGGTGGCGGGCGGATTGTCCATGCTTCCCGGCGGGATCGGTCAGGGACAAGCGGCGGCTGGCAGGGATCGGCCGAACATCCTTTTCATCATGACCGACGACCACGCCTCCCACGCGATGAGCTGCTACGGGAGCAAGGTCAACCAGACGCCGAACCTCGACCGGATCGCCAAGGAGGGGATGCGGTTTGCCAACAGCTTTTGCACGAACTCCATTTGCGCCCCGTGCCGGGCCGTCATCCTGACCGGCAAGTACAGCCATCTCAACGGGCTGATCGACAACCGCGTGACGTTCGACGGTTCGCAGCAGACCTTCCCCAAGCTGCTCCAGAAGGCGGGCTACGAGACCGCCATGATCGGCAAGTGGCACCTCAAGAGCGACCCGACCGGATTCGACTACTGGAACATCCTGCCGGGGCAGGGGGACTACTACAATCCTGCGATGATCGAGATGGGCGTGCAGAAGAAACACACGGGCTATGTCACGGACATTCTGACCGATCAGGCCTTGGGCTGGCTCAAGGAGCGGCCGGGCGACAAACCGTTCTGCCTGATGTTCCACCACAAGGCCCCGCATCGCAACTGGCAGCCGGGACCGAAGTATCTGGATCTGTACGAGGACGTGCAGATTCCCGAGCCGGCGACGCTCTTCGACGACTACGAAGGCCGGGGCCGGGCCGCCCAAGAGCAGGATATGACTATTGCCAAGACGATGAACTGGAACGATCTGAAGCTCGCGCCGGCTCCGCAGGGACTCACGCCCGAACAGAAGGCCGCGTGGGACGCCGCGTACGGGCCCAGGAACAAGGCCTTCGAGGAGGCCAGGCTTGAAGGCAAGGAATTGGTCCGGTGGAAGTACCAGCGGTACATGAAGGACTATCTGCGGTGCATTGCGTCGGTCGATGAGAGCGTCGGGCGCGTGCTGGACTACCTCGAACAGTCGGGTCTCGCGGAGGACACCCTCGTGATCTACACGAGCGATCAGGGCTTCTACCTGGGCGATCACGGCTGGTTCGACAAGCGGTTCATGTACGAGGAGTCGTTGCGGATGCCGCTGGTGGCGCGGTATCCGAAGGAGATCGAGCCGGGGTCCGTGAACAGCGACCTCGTGCTGAATCTCGACTTCGGCGAGACGTTCCTGGACTACGCGGGTGTCCCTGTGCCGGCGGACATGCAGGGACGGTCGCTTCGGCCGCTCCTGCAGGGGCAGACGCCGGCCGACTGGCGGACCTCGATGTACTATCACTATTACGAGTTCCCCGCGGAACACAGCGTCAAGCGTCACTATGGCGTCCGGACCCAGCGGTATAAGCTGATTCACTTCTACAACGACATCGACGAGTGGGAACTGTACGACCTCCAGAACGATCCGGACGAGCTGAAGAACGTCTACGGTGACGTTCAATACGCGAATATCGTGCAGGAGCTGAAGACCGAGTTGAAACGCCTGCGGACCCACTACAACGACACGACCGGCGCGCCGGTGTGACAGGAGAGCCTGGCCTTATGGAATCCGATGCTCACCCAGTCGAAAGTCGTCCCCTGGATCAACTGACGATCACCGTCGTTCACGACAACTACCCCTTCGCCGACGGGTTCAAGACGGCCTGGGGCTTTGCCGTCCACGTGGCAGGGGCCCGCCGGAACATTCTCTTCGACACCGGCAGCGACGGGCCGCTTCTGCTGGAGAATCTGGACAAGCTGCGTATCGATCCGGCGGGCATCGACGCGCTGGTCCTCTCGCACGTCCACGGCGACCACGCCGGCGGCTTGACGGGCCTGCTCCAGGCCAATCCCCGCGTCGAAGTGTATCTGCCGGCGTCATTTCCCGACCGGATCAAGGAGCTTGTGCGCAGGGCGGGAGCCGGCGTCGTCGAGGTCGATGGCCCGCAACCGGTCTGCGAAAACGTCTACACCACCGGCGTTCTCGGCCGACGGGTCCAGGAGCAAGCCCTGGCGATCCGCACGTCGCGAGGACTGATCGTCCTGACCGGCTGCGCCCATCCGGGCATCGTCCCCATGGTCGATGCCGCCAGGCATCTGTGCGGCGGGGATCCTCTGTTGGTGATGGGCGGGTTCCATCTGGAGTGGACGATGTCGGCCAAGGTCGAGCGGATCATCGCCGCGTTTCGAAGTTCCGGCGTCCGGTATGTCGCCCCGACTCATTGCAGCGGCGAGAAGGCCCGGCTGCGGTTCGAGGAACGCTTCGGACCGGCGTTTTTCTCGGTGGGAGTGGGCAAGGCGGTCACGTTGGCGGACCTGGCGTAGACCGGCTCAAAAGAAAAGGCCAGGGTCCTCATCGAGGAAGACCCTGGCCTCACATCGTCAGTTTATTCCTTCGCGATTACGCCTGACCGTCATCGCCTTCCTCTTCCTCGCTCTCTTCTTCCTCATCCCCGCCTTGCTGCGGTTGCTGCATGCCTTGCTGCTGCATCTGCATGAAGGCGCCCATCAGCTCTTGCAGATGCTGCTTGGGAATGGCGATCTGGACCGACATTTTGCCGTTGGCGGCGCCGCCGGCGATGGCGAGGTTGCTCTGGCTCTTGGCGACCGGGGCCGGGAACGGCATGGGCGCCATCGCCGAGGCCATCTGGACCAGCCTCAGGATGTTGTAGGTCAGGAAGAAATCAGCCTTTTCCGAGCCGGGGATCAGTTGCGTGGCCGCCTGGATCTCGCTCGGCGTCGCGGCGGTCGACGTGGAACTCTTCACCTGGTCGATCAGCGCCTTGATGGCGGCCGAGGGATCCCCGGCGAGCGTGTACACCACAAGGTTGTTCACGACGGCCATGCGGATGTTCATGCCCTGGCCGTACATGGAGGCGAGCATTTGACCCTCGGGCGAATTCGGATCGGTGGCCGTGAAGCCGAACTTGAGTGCGTCGATGGGGACGCCCTTGTAGGTCTCGGCCTTGCGCTGGAGTTCCACGTTGAATTTCATGCCCATTTGCTTGTAGAAATCCGCGACCAGGCCGCTATTGAAGATTGCAGGCATCTGATCCATCGCTCGCGAGAAGGCCTGCGCGTCCTTCAATCCAATCACATACCGCAGAGTGAACGGCGGCTTGCTCTTGGGATCGGCGGACATCGATGCGGCCAGCGTCCCGCCGAGGGCGTTGGTGCTCTCCGTGGCGAACTTGCGGATCTTCTGGATTTCCGGATCGGAGACCGGTTTTCCCGTCATCTGGGCCAGCAGGTTGATGCCCCAGTCGTTCATCTTGTTCCACGAGGCGGGGTCCACCGCCGCGAGCATATTCATCATGGCCCCGTTCTGGAGGTATTTCGCGAAGGAGCGATCCGTCGTCGCGGCGTCTCCTGCGAAGAGCTTGGCCATTTCCGTCTGCGGGAGGGCGGCCACCGCGACCTCCAGGCGAAGGGCCGCGGCCGTCGGATCGAGCGTCAGGCTCGCCGACTGGGCCTCCTTCATCAGGGTGTTGAGGATGCCGGAGTACATGTCCACGACGGCGCCCATGTTGCCGCCCATGGGCGGGGCCTGCCCCTGGCTCTTCATCTGCTCGAACATCTGTTTGGCTTCTTGAATCTTGGATTCGATCATGGGGCCGAACATTTTCTGGACGGTCTGGATGTTGGCGTAGACCCAGATGGGGGAGCTCTGCGCCCGCTTGGCTTCGTCGGCGGTCAGACGCTGCGCCAGCGACGTGGCGCCGCGGGGAATCCAGGTTTTCACTTCCGTCAAGGCCTGCCGATTGCCCGCCGTGGTCATCAGAGCGTAGTTGCCGACGCTGGCGGCGACGAGCATCTGCTCGTCCTCAGGGCCGATGAGAGACAGGCCGCTGGCGTCGGGCGCCGTCACATTCGGATTGCCTTTGGCGAACTTCTGATAGTCGCTCACCGGAACGAGGATTCCGATCCGGGAGGGGTCGGGTGAATCCCCGCCGGGCAGGGGGCCGAATACGGCGAAATCCCCGGACATGTTGAGGCCATTGGGGTCCGGGCTGCCCAACATTTGAGCGAGTTGGGACTGCACCAGCATCGACACGCCAAAGGGAGCCAGGCCGGTCAGGAACTGGTCCATCTGGCCCATGGTCGCGTTCAGCTTGTTGATTCGCACGCAGAACAGCGACTCGGCGGGCACAAGCTGGAGGGGATCGCTCGCTGCCGGCTGGGCGGCTCCGAGCGTGTTGCCGGCCAGCATCGCCAGACCGAGCGCACACAGCAAGACTGTGTTTTGGGTACGTTTCGATTGCATCATTTCTCTGCCTCCTAGGATCTACTATTTGCGATTTACTATTGATACAGGGCCGGATACACATCCGGCTCGATGATGAGCACCACACGGCATCAACCGTACGCTGCTTTCGCAGACTTGCTGCGGCAGGTGTCAAAATAGTAAATCACCGATAGCAAATCGTCAATGACTTCCCTGTCTCTTGTATCGGCCCATGATCTGTCCTTTGGCGAGGATATGGTTGCTCATCGCATCGAGCAGAGCGGCCTTGGTCCGGCCCGGCGGCAGGTCCAAGTCGGTGTCGAGGGCGTAGAGTGTGAAGTAGTATCGGTGTGCGCCGCTCGGCGGGCAGGGGCCGCCGTAACCGATTCGGCCGAAATCATTGACGCCCTGGACGGCCCCGTTGGGCAGGACATCATCATGCGGCATGTCCTCGGTCAGTTCGTGCCGGTCGATCGGTATGTTGTAGAGCACCCAATGGACGAAGGTGCCCGAAGGGGCGTCCGGATCGTCCACAATCAGGGCCAGGCTCCGGGTTTCGTCCGGAATCGCGGCCCACTGCAGCTCGGGCGAGACGTCCCGGCCGTCGCAGGTGTTCTCGCGGGGGATCATCTGGCCTTCGCCAAAACCGGGGCTCACCAGTTCGATCTTCATCGCTTGGGTCTTCGTCGCCTGATCCATGTCGTCGTCTCCCATGTTCGGCCGTGGATTCATGGTTTCGTGTGCACGCTTAGGATTCTGAAGGGACCGTCGATCATGATCCGACTATACCGATTGCACTGACGGACATCGACGTGGATCGGCTAAGGATTTTGCCCATAATAGGACGTACTCTCCCCGAGCCCGCCGAAGAAGGGGGTGGTTCGGCCGTGCGATTGAACACCGTCTCAGCCGAGGATCAACTCACTCAGGGGCCGCTTGGGCACGTGGTGGACGTCCGTGTTGTCACGCCAGTACTTGATGCTCTTGTCCGAGCCGACGTCTTCCACCACGACCTGTTCTTTCGGTTTGCCCAGCGCCAGGACCAACAGGATCTCGTAGCGGGCGGGGATCTCCAACACTCTGCGAAGCTCTTCCCGTTTGATCAGGCCGATCATGCAGCCGGCCAGACCCTGATCCCGTGCGCCCAGGAGGATGCTCTGAGCGGCGATGCCGTGATCGCAGCCGAAGGAGTTGTTGATCTCGGTGTCCCCGAGAACGACGATGTAGGCGGAAGGTCGTTCGCCCTCGACCGGGCCGGGCCATTCCCTCAGGTACCCCGCCCAGGCCAGGTTCGCGAAGATCCTGGCGTTCCGGTCGGGCTCACAGGAAAGAATATACTTGAGCGGCTGCAAATTGGCGGCCGATGCGGAGAATCTCGCCAGTTCGACCAATCCTTCAAGCGTCGTTCGCTCGATGGCGAAGTCCTGTTGAAAACGGCGGCAGCTTCGATTGTTGACGATCAGATCTCGTATCACGTGTATCTCCATTCGAACTACGTTGGTTTGCGTTGAAGAATCCTGACGTCCAGTCGATCGCCCTGGGCAAGCGTCAGGGGCTCATCCAGCTCGATCTCGATCCGCCCGTTGCTCAGGCGGGTCTTGCTGCTGGTGAGTTTGTCGTTGAGTTTGATTTCGATGCCGGCGATTCCCCAGTCCTGCGGGACTGCGAAGGCGAGCGTCCGGAGGGCGAGTCGACCCCAGCGAAGCTCGATCGTCTCCTGTTGCACTGCGTCCTTGCGGGTCTGTGCAAAGGAGCCCCAGCCCTCCGCGGCGGTGAACGCGGCCCGGAAATTGTCGGGCGTCACGCGTGGCGCAAAGCCCATGTGTCCCTTGGGACCGTGGTACTCGAATCCCGCCAGGGCGGTGTACACGCCCCAACTGGCCATCGCGCGGGCGTAGTGGTCGCCGCACTCGATCTCGTTGAACGGATTGTGCTTGGCGGGGTGGTATCGGTCCTCGACGCCGCGACAGATCGCCAGAGCCTGCGGGACCATGTTCTCCCAGACCATGTGGCCGGCCACCTGATACTCGATGCCCGTCCAGACCTCCTCGCGGTAAAGCACGCCTTCCCTGATGTAGGGGCTCTTGGGCCAGGTGCAGGTGAACAGGCCCGCCTCGCCGGGCAGAGCGAACCATCGGTCCGGCGGATGCACCTCATTTTGCGGGCCGACGTCCGGGGCCCAGTTGTACTTCCATACCGAGTTCAGA
>CALMMH010000696.1 GCA_937868145.1 uncultured Phycisphaerales bacterium | reverse complement strand
CGTTCGTGGCGACCAGGGTGAACTTGCACTCGCCAGGCTTGGTGAATTTGCCGGTGATCCGGCCGGTCTCACGGTCGAGCTTGAGCACGGCGGGCAGGTTCTCCGCACTGAACCACATCGGCCGCTGGCCGGAGGCCGCGATCGTGTACAGCACGGGCGAGCCCGGCCGAACGCCGAACACGCGAGGACTGTTGATCCGCGGCTTGGGCGAAGGTTTCGGGGTCAGGATGACCGCTTCCTCCTTGGGGGCATCGATGGTCTTCGGGGCCGTCCCCGTGACGAGGAACGCCGCGTCGGCCCAGTCCGCATGGTCGTAGTTCATGTTCTCGCCGGCACCGACGGACAGCACCAGCAGCGTGACGCCGGTGACATCGACGTCCACTTGCTTGGCGGCGTCGCCGCTCTTGACCAGGCCGCTGTTGTAGACCTGCTTGCCGTCGGCCAGGATGCGGAACTCGACGCTGCCGGGACGGGCCCCGCCTTGCCTGTTGGCATTCATCACTTCATCGTCGACGCCGATCCAGGCGTTGAATCGGGTGCTGCCGCCATTGAGTTCGACGTACAGTAGGCTGTCGGCGTGCGTGCCCAGGCCTTTCTCGAATGCACGGCCCGCGATCTTCAGCGGAGCGCCGTCCACGGACAAATCCTTGCGGGCGTGCTCCCAACCCTGCTGGGTCTTGCTGATGTCCAGGTCGGAAAGCCAGACCTTTTTGGGGGCGTTTGCGTTCCCCAAACCACCGGCCGCAACGCAGCAATGGACAAGCGTAAGAACAGACAGTGACGCAAGCACACGACAGATTCTCATATAGTGATCCTTTCCAAAAGTTCGACCTGTGTACAAACCAGGAAGCATATCCCCGCGGGGCGCACGCTTCAACTGCTTTCTTCGAGGAAGCAAGCGCTCGGCACGTACCGCACAGCCTCTGTCTGGGATGATGGACTCATGGTTTGCCGTGGCTTTCGCGTAGTCAGCCGCAGGCGCGCGAGTCAGTGAAAACCCGCATCGTTCGGAGTGGGAATTTCCTGAACCGCCGGACGACGAAAAGGTAGTTACAATAGGACCTCGATGGGATCGGGAGGAACACATTTCGGATCCGTTCAGGGGGTGAACCGATGGACAAGCACGGAACAGGCGGCGTTGGCGGAGCGGCTTCCGTTGAGATCGTATACGCGCCCAACGTCGAGGCATTCATCTTGACCAACGACGGCGTATTTCCGAACAATCCCAAGCTGCCGTTGCTGATCTACAAAAAGGCGTTGAATACGGAGATCCAGGACCTCGTATCCCAGGTGCAGGCGATCTTCGCCGATCATCACTGGGGCGATTCCTGGATCGACAGCATCCACAGCTTCCATCACTACCACAGCACTTCGCACGAGGTGTTGGCCATCTGCGGCGGGCAGGCTCGCGTCCTCTTCGGCGGCGAGCACGGAATCGAGCACACCGTCTCAGCCGGCGACGCGATCATCATCCCGGCGGGTGTCGCGCACAAGAATCTCGACTCCGAGCGAGATTTGGTTGTCGTCGGGGCCTACCCTCGCGGTCGTAAATGCGACATGTGTTATGGCAAGCATGAGGAGCGCCCCACCAGCGACAAGAACATCGTGAGCATTCCGATCCCCGAGTCCGATCCGCTCTATGGCGCCGAGGGGCCGCTGCTGGAACACTGGCGGGCGTAAGGCGACTGCTCCAATCGGAGGGCTACGCGCTGGCTCTCCGGCCGCGGATGGCGGCCAGCAGCTCGTCGGCCGGAGCGGTCTTGAGGATGTAAGAGTCCGCGCCGGCCCGTCGCATCCTCTCGACCATTCCGTCTTCCGCGTACATCGACAGCGCGACCACGCGCGTGCCGGGCAGGTGCATCTTGGTCTGTCGCGTCGCCTCGTCGCCGTTCATCAACGGCATCGCGACATCCATGATCACCACATCCGGCCGCAACCGGCTGGCCAGATCGACCGCCTCGCGTCCGTTGGCCGCCTCACCGACGAATTGGATGTCCGGCTGTTCCCGCAGCAGGGCCGCCAAACCCTGGCGCACGACTTCGTGATCGTCGGCCACCAGCACCCGGAGGACGAAAGACGGAGACTGCGGGGCGGAAGACGAATCGCGTTGATCCTTTGTTCTCTGTGCGACACCGTCCGGCACCGCGATGAAGAACAGGCTGCCCTGGCCCAAGGCGCTGCGGATCTTCATCTGGCCGGCCAGCCACTCGAACGTCTCGCTCAGATCGGCCTGATACAACATGG
>CALMMH010000695.1 GCA_937868145.1 uncultured Phycisphaerales bacterium | reverse complement strand
GGACGAGGACGAGGTGATCCTGGGGCAGGTGGTGATGACGGATTTCGCCCGCGCCCAGGTGTTGGACCGGCTGTTGGTCCACGAGCGGCGGATCGAGAGCAGTCTGTACCGGACGATGGCCGAGTTGCGAAAAGAGCGCGAGGCGCGTGCCACGGCGGAAGAAGTCCTACATTCGGATCAACAGCCCGCGAAATTGGCTTCGTTTGGCGCAGATCCAACGCCGGAGGAAGCGTCCCACGCGGAGTGTCGAGTCGCGGGCGACGGCTCTGACTTCCCACTTCAAACTTCACACTTCCGACTTCCAAAGATAACGCCTCACGGCGTCACTACGAACGACGAGGGACGAGCGACGCTGTCTGCGACCGAAACGCTTCACGATCGATCCTGTAAAACGAACCCAATTCCAGGAGAGTTTCAAGTGAGGGCTCTGACGTCTCACTTCAAACTTGAAGAGAAGATCCCGCCTTGCGGCGTCACTACGAACTCGGCGGGAGATGGGCAAATCCCGATGGAGTAAGGAGGAATCAGGTTATTCCTCAGTCCGTTGCCGCGAGAAGAAGCGGTTCTCGTTTCGACCCCCGCAGGGAAGTGTGGTATATGTGTAGTGTGGATGACCGGCGCCGTTGCCGGGTGGAGGTCGCGTGGGAAACGTCGGCTTGATAAGGAAAGGACGGCACGTGGCGCACGGAATGACTTCGATGACGCGTAAGGGTCTGTCGGTCGCGGCTGCGACGGCGATACTCCTGATCGGATTCGCAACCGGACGTCTTTCGGCCGGCGAGCCGAATCGTCCCGGCGAGTACTTCGCGATCCAGGTGGTGGACCGCCAGACCGGCCGGGGTGTGCCGCTGGTCGAACTCAAAACGACGAACAGCATCCGATCCTTCACCGACAGCAACGGCGTCGTCGCCTTCCTCGAGCCGGGCCTGATGGACCGCGAGGTCTTCTTCTTCGTCGAGAGCCATGGCTACGAGTATCCCAAGGACGGCTTCGGCTACCGCGGCGTCCGGCTCCGCACGACGCCCGGCACGACAGCGGTCGTTCAGATCGATCGGATCAACGTCGCCGAACGGTTGTATCGAGTCACGGGCCAGGGCATCTATCGCGACAGCGTGCTGACGGGCCGGCCTGTTCCCCTGAAAGAGCCGGTTCTCAACGGCCAGGTCACAGGCCAGGATTCCGTGGACACCAGCATCTACCACGGCCGGCTGTTCTGGCTCTGGGGCGACACGAACCGGCCGTCCTATCCGCTCGGCCACTTCGCCACCGCGGGAGCAGTCTCCGATCTGCCGGGCCACGGCGGACTGAACCCGTCGGCCGGCGTCAACCTCGACTACTTCGTGGGCGAGGACGGATTCAGCCGGCCCATCTGTCCCCTAAAGGAGCCCGGCCTGGTCTGGCTCGAAAGCCTGCTCACGGTTCGGGACCGCGAGGGACAAGAACGGCTGGTCGCCAGATTCTCGAGGCTGAAGGACCTTGGCAGACCGATCGAGCGAGGCATGGCTGTCTTCAACGATGCGACGCAGTGTTTCGAGCCGGTGATCCGAATGGCCGCGGACCTGATGCCGTTTCCGGATCTTGGGCACGCGTTCCGCGTGGACGTGGAGAACCGGTCGTACTACTACTTCGCAACGCTGGCCTGCCCGACGCCCCGCATGCGCGTCGAGGCGACGTGGGACAGCGTGATCGACCCGAACCGCTACGAAGTCTTGACCGCCCTTGCGTCGGACACCGCGAAAAAGGAACCGCGTCCTCGCTGGGTGCGATTCGATGCGATCGCAGGACAGGACGCCGCTACGAGGGCAAAGACCGTGGCGGCCCTGCAGCGAGAGGACATCGGCTGCCGGTTCTACGACGTCCAGTCCGGCAAGGAGGTCAAGTCCCACGCCAAGAGCGTCTACTTCAACCCCTACCGGCGCAGGTGGATCATGGTCTTCGTGCAGGCCGGAGGCGAAAGCTCGTTTCTGGGCGAGATCTGGTACGCCGAGGCGGACACGCCGATCGGGCCGTGGGCCTATGCCCGCAAGGTCGTGACGCACGACAAGTACTCGCTCTACAACCCGAAGCTGCACCCCTACCT
>CALMMH010000694.1 GCA_937868145.1 uncultured Phycisphaerales bacterium | reverse complement strand
GCTTGTACTGGACGCAGTCGAGACCGCCCTCGGTGGTCAACTCGGCCCGGTTTTCCGGCACGATCGTCACCTGGTCCGGCCCGACCTCTTCGGCGATCTTGACGATCGGCTCGGCCAGGGACATCTCCAGGTTCAGTTTGCAGGCGACGGTTTCCTGGAGCACCCACACATCCCGGTCGTTGATATGCCGCCGGTCCTGGCGCAGGTGCACGGTGATTCCGTTGGCGCCGGCCAACTCGCACTCCACGGCCGCCCACGCGGGGTCCGGCTCGTCCGCACGCCTGGCTTGGCGGATCGTCGCTACATGATCTATGTTGACATTCAGAACAGCCATCGGTCAGCCCTTCCAAGGGTCTCTCCCAGGCGGTCAATCGCACAGGGGAGCCCAAAGCCTGCTGAATTGTATCAATACACTCGTTTACATCAAGCGCATAACGAGATAAATATTGTGAACGCCGGGGCAGATTCAAGGAGGAACAGGGAACGGCCCATGAGATCGCGATTGTGGTGGACGGCGAGGGGTTTCGGTCCGGACGCTCTCAGAACGCGAATGAGTCTATGTTGCCGTACACTCCCTGAGCCATCGTGAGGATCTTGTAGGCCATAAAGCCCATGATAATGAAGTAGATCAGGATGGGGAACCCGCGGGCAAAGCCACGGAAATACATTTCGGACCGATTGCCGGAGATCTCGGCGATTTTATCGACGGTCTTCTCCAATTCGCCGGACTCCTCGCCGATCTGCCAAAGGTGCCTGTACTCGGTTGGCAGGCGGGGCGAGAGCCCGTCGTAGGCCGTGCCCCCGCTGCGGACGGTGGCGATCGATCCGCGGAAGAGCTTGGCGACGGACTCGTTGCCTACCGCCCGGGCGGCCCGTTCGACGCTCTCGGCGATGGGCACGCCGGCCTTGTAGAGCATCCCGAACGCCCGCATGTAACGGCTGATGCAGAGTTGGTAGACGGCCCCTCCCAAGACGGGGATGCGCAGGGTCACGAAGTCGATGGGGACTCGGAATAGACGCGAGCCCTCCGGCCGATACACTCGGATGGCGATGATCAGCAGCAGTACGTACAGCCAGATGACGACGAAGAAAGCGGAACTCAGGTACTGCCCGAAACCGATACTGCCGAGGATCAGGTCGGGCGCCGGTAAGATGAACGCCGCCGCGTGCAGGATCAGAAACGGGTACGCTAGGCCCATAACCATGCGTGCGACGATCCTCTGGACGAATTCGTGCCATTCGGAGAGCATTTTGAACGATTCGCCCAGCGACCCGGAGTGCTCGGCGGCCTCGACGAGCATGCGGTCCAGGGTGGGGAACACGTGCCTGTGCTTGCCCATCGATTCGGTCAGGCTTGCTCCCTTGGACACTGAATCGCGGACTTGCGAGAGCACGCGTTTGAGGTATCCGCGGCGACCCTCGATCACGATATCGAAGGAACGCATGATCGGGACTCCCGCGTCCAGCATGACCGACAAATCGTAGTAGGCTCGGGCCAATCGGTTTCGTGCGCTCATCGATGTCTCTCCGCCTGTTTGACTGTCATGGCCGGCGGGACGGCCGGGTAGAACCCTCTATTGTCAGCCCGCGTAACCTCATAGAGTTCTAGAATATAGGCCTAATCCTCCATATTCCAGAATTCTGCCTGCTGTAGTATAACCAGTCTGGTGGCGGATGCAATGACGAGCGGTTGTGGGAGTTCGAGATGGACTACGATCTACGGAACAAGGGACTGCGGAGCCTGCTGGGCCGGATCGGATGGACCAGTGCCTCGCGGCTGAGCTGGCCGACCCGGATCACGATCGCGCGAATTCTGCTGATCGCGCCGTTCGTGGGCTGCATGCTCAATATGCACGATCCCCAGTTCAGCGACGAGGCCCAGGAATTTCTTCGGCATATCGCGGTCCTGCTGTTCTTTCTCATGGCCATCAGCGACGGGATCGACGGCTACCTGGCCCGCCACCGCGGCCAGATTACCAAGCTGGGCACTTTTCTCGATCCGCTGGCCGACAAGCTGCTGATCACCTGCGCGTCGCTGCTGCTGGTTTCCGAGCGGGGGCACGTGGACGGCTGGCAGTTGCCCTCCATGGTCGTGGTTCTGATCATCGGCAAGGACATCCTCATTACATTGGGCTTCCTCATCGTGTATCTGATCACGTCCCAGGTCCACATCGTGCCCGTCTGGGCGGGCAAACTGGCGACGGCTCTCCAACTGAGCATGGTCATCGCGGTGCTGGTGGCCCCGGAGTTGGCGACGGTCATCCCGGGCTACCGCGCATTTGCGAGAGTGCTCTGGTGGTCGGCCGGCGCCGCCGCGGTCTTGGCCGCCCTCATTTACATCCGCAACGGGACCCTGTATATTGAGCAGTATGAGCGAGCCCATGCGACGGACTCGGGTCGGTGAGGGCGTCTCGGTTTGTACGTTCTGTGTGTAAGTTACTGGAAAACCAGGCCACCGCCGGTTGTTGGATGGCTCCAGAAGATTGGATGGTTGATTGAGAATGCCTGAAAGTACTCTGGCACAAGGATTTAGCAACATTCCGGAGGTCCTCGAAGATCTCCGGCAAGGCAAAATGATCGTTCTCGTCGATGCCGAGGATCGGGAAAACGAAGGCGATTTGGTCTGCGCTGCCGAGAAGACTACCCCGGAAATCATCAATTTCATGGCCAAATTCGGTCGCGGTTTGATCTGCCTGCCGCTACCGGCCGAGAAATGCGATTCCCTGGGTCTGTACCCGCAAACGATGGAGAATACCGCCCGACTGGGAACCGCTTTCACCGTCAGCATCGACGCGGCCGAGGGAATTACGACGGGCATCAGCGCCGCCGACCGGTCTCACACGGTCCAGGTTACCATCGCCGACAACGCCCGCGCTCGGGATTTGGCTCGGCCGGGCCACATCTTTCCCTTGCGGGCCCGCGACGGCGGCGTCCTCGTCCGTGCCGGGCAGACGGAAGGAAGCGTCGATCTGGCTCGTCTGGCCGGCATGAAACCCGCCGCGGTGATTTGCGAGATCATGAGCGACGACGGTTCGATGGCCCGGGTCCCCGAGCTTCTGGAGTTCTGCAAGGGACATGGGCTCAGGATGACCTCGGTCACCAAGCTCATCGAGTACCGTATGCAGCGGGAGAGCCAGATCAAACGTTTCGAGTCCATCTGTCTGCCGACCGATTACGGCGAGTTCAAGCTGTTCGCCTATGAAAGCCCCACATCGCCCGAGCCGCACCTGGCCTTGTGCAAGGGGGGAGTGGGGGATCTGGACGAAAAGGGGCTGCCCCTCGTACACGAGGAGCCCGTTCTGATCCGCGTGCATTCGGAGTGCATGACGGGCGACCTGTTCCACTCCCAACGGTGCGAATGCGGCTACCAGCTCATCACGGCCATGAAGATGATCGAGAAGGAGGGCAAAGGGGCTCTGATCTATCTCCGCCAGGAGGGGCGCGGGATCGGCCTGTCCAACAAGCTGCGGGCCTACAAGCTCCAGGAGCAGGGGCTGGACACGGTGGACGCCAACCTCAAGCTCGGTTTCATGGCGGATCGTCGGGACTACGGCATCGGGGCGCAGATCTGTCGCGACCTGGGCTTGAGGAACGTGCGGATTCTGACGAACAATCCCAAGAAGGTCAGCCGGCTCGAAGTGTACGGGATCAAGATCGCCGAACAGATCCCTCTGCGGGCCAAGCCCAGCAAGCACAACATCGACTATCTGCGAACCAAAAAACGCCGGTTGGGACACATCCTGGACGAGGACCTGTAGATGGATTTACGATTTGCGATTTGCGATTTACGATTGAGTCGCTCCGTATCTCTGGCTGGTTTTCGGACATCGAATCGCACGGGTGTCATGGCTCTTGCCTGTAGTCTCCTCGTCCCGGTGCTGATCGCGTGCGGAGGTTGCGAAGCTCCGCCACAAGGGGCCAAGTCAGCCGCCCAGCAGACCGCCGGGCAGGGGACGCAACTTGGTGATCAGTCTTCTGCGACGGCTCCGACCGGCTTCGGGCCCGCCAGGATCAGCATCCTGCCGCTGAGCGAAATCACCGGCGCCGCCGGCATCGGCCAGGACGCCAAGCTGGATGTCTATGTGTCCCTCCTCGACGCCTTTGGCTCTCCGGTCAAGGCTCCGTGCACGATGCGGTTCGAGTTGTACGAGCACGTGCGGCGGTCGGCCCAGACCAAGGGACAGCGGCTCATGATCTGGCCGGACATCGACCTGACGCGTCCGACCGACAACCACAAATTCTGGCGGGATTTCCTGCGGTCCTACGAGTTTCAACTGAATCTCCGAGTGGAGCGAGACCGAACCTACATCCTGGAGGCGACGTATCTGGGGTCCGACGGCCGACGTCTCTCCGGTGAATGCGCCATCCGGGCCGGCCAGTAGCCTCTCGCTTGGGGCATTTCCTAGGTTGCGACAAGGCATTGTCGCCACAGGGCGTCATGCCCGAGGGACGTCACAGGAAACATAGTCGCGCACACAGATTCCTTTTGCCGGAGAGACGATCCCGCGGTACGATGGGCTCACTGTGCCAACCACCCCCGTAGGACGGAGTGAGGTCATGAAACAGCGGTTCTCGACGGCGATGCATGAGGGGAAAGCTGTCGCTTCGATTCCATTTCATCCCCTTTTCCCCACTCGAAGGAGGACAAGCATGCGCGACCAATCGAACTCCAGGATTTCGCAGACGCGGCTTCTCATAGCCGCCGTCTGTCTGCTGTGGGCTGCAAACACCGTGCAGGCAGAACTTCCGGAGGGTCTGGGAGCTTACTATCGATTCAACTCGACGTCGGGATTGACCGCGATCGACGAAACCGGCGCCCACAACGGAACGCTGACCGGTGCCCTGAACTGGGTCTCCGGCGTTGAGGGCAACGCCCTGCAGTTCAAGGGCGGCAACGGCAGCCCGTTCGTCAACACCGGTGCCTGGCAAACCACCGGGACCGATGGACTTGGCGTCGCTCTGTGGACCAGGTGGGCCGGAGCCAACAGTCTCTACCAGGGCCTGGTCAGTCACCGCGACGGCACCATGTACTGGTGGATCGAGACCCCTGGCGACGGCAGCCAACTGCGGTTCAAGTCCAACACCAGTCCTCAGAGCATCCTATCCCTCTCAGCACCGCACCTGGTCAAGGACGAGTGGGTGCACGTGGCGTTCTCCCACGATGCGGCGGCAAGCCGCGGTGTGGCCTACCTCAACGGCGTTGAGAAGCTCGCCGGCGCGTGGAGCTTGCCCACGGGCAACTTCGCCACCTACCGGACCGGTATCGGCGTCGTCAACTGTGCCGATGGCCTGGGCACCTTCAATGGGATCCTCGACGAAGTCATGATCTTCCAGAGGCCGATGACCGCCGCGGAGGTCCTGGACGCCATGGACGGATTCGACGAACCCATCGCGACCCAACCGAATCCCGTAGACGGCCAGTCCGACGTGTTGACGGACGCGAGGCTGACCTGGACATCCAACGGCATGGCTGCGACGCACGACGTATCCCTGGGGACCAGCGTCGAAGACCTCGCGTCGGTCGCCCAGGGCCTGACCGACACCACATTCCAGCCGGCCGTCCCGCTGGAGTATGGCACGACCTACTTCTGGCGGGTCGACGAGGTCAACGGCGCGCCGGACAACACCGTCTTTGCGGGCGACGTCTGGCATTTCACAACCGAACCGTTCGCGTATCCGATCGCCGGCGTCGTCGCCACCGCCAGTTCCTCGGCTCCGAACATGGGCCCGGAGAAGACTGTCGACGGCTCGGGCCTTCTGGGCGATCTCCATTCCAAGGAAGACAGGAACATGTGGTTGACCAGCCCCAGCGGCTCGCAGCCCTCCTGGATCCAGTTCCAGTTCGACGAGGTCTACAAGGTCGATCAGATGTGGGTCTGGAACTCCAACCAGGGAGTCGAAGTGTTCGTCGGCTTCGGCGCCAAGGACGTCACGGTGGAGTACTCCATCGACGGAGTCGCCTGGACGACGCTGACCGATGTGCCGGAACTTGCCCAGGCCCCCGGCACGGAGGATTACGCCCACAACACGACGGTCGACTTCGGAGGCGTCGAAGCCCGGTACGTCAAGCTGACGATCAACAGCAACTGGGGCATGCTCAAACAGTACGGCTTGAGCGAGGTCCGTTTCCTGTACATCCCGGTCCAGGCCCGGCAGCCTGAACCTGCAATCGGCGCCACCGGCGTCAGCTTGGACACCGATCTGTCCTGGCGGCCCGGCCGCGAGGCGACCTCGCACAAGGTGTACTTCGGGCCTGACAACGAGGCCGTGACCCAGGGCACTGCTCCGGTCGACACGGTGACCGATCACAGCTTCGCTCCGAGCTCTGTGGAGTTCGGCACCACCTACTATTGGAGAGTGGACGAGGTCGGCGACGCCGGCACGTACGCAGGCGACGTTTGGAGCTTCACGTCCCAGGAGTTCGCTACGATCGATGATTTCGAGGCCTACAACGACGACGACAACCGCATTTACAACGCCTGGGTGGATGGCGTGACGACGCAGGCCAGCGGCTCGCAGGTCGGCTACGACGAGTCGCCGTTTGCTGAGAGGAGCATCGTTCACGGCGGCGCTCAATCCATGCCTTTGATGTACGACAACACGGGTTCGCCGTACTACTCGGAGGCCGAGTTCGAGTTTGGCGCGCCGAAGAACCTGACCGTGAGCGGGGCCCAGAATCTCAGGCTGTTCTATCGCGGCGTCGCGCCGTCGTTTGTGCAGACCGCCTCCGGCAGCATTCTGATGAACGGCATCGGCGCGGACGTCTGGG
>CALMMH010000693.1 GCA_937868145.1 uncultured Phycisphaerales bacterium | reverse complement strand
ACTTCATCAAGTGGTTTGGTTCTCCCCGCAGCGATGTCCTCGCGGACTCGACTCAACATCGGATTCAGGGCTCCTCCCTCCTGGGAGTCCCGCTCGATTTCCCGGTCCCACTCGTCCGAACGGCCTGCTCCGTATTCCGCGAG
Organism: uncultured Phycisphaerales bacterium; assembly: GCA_937868145.1. Taxonomy (GTDB): domain Bacteria; phylum Planctomycetota; class Phycisphaerae; order Sedimentisphaerales; family Anaerobacaceae; genus PLanc-01. The sequence continues at coordinate 3,261 of CALMMH010000693.1, read as the reverse complement.
CCAGGAGAGGAACTCCTCCAACTCGCTTTCAGGGAGGGCTTTGACCTGCTCTGCAATTTTTCTGACAACCGCTTTCATGCCCTCATCATCGCAGATTTCGTTCGAGAAAGCAATATATTCGGGCTCATTTCTCCCAGGCTCCCTTGCCCGGCCGGAGCCAGCCGTACTCCTCTGCGATGGCCTTGATGATGGGGTAGAAGCGGTCCTTCTCGGCGTTGGTCATGATGACCCAGTCGCGGTCGTTCGAGACGGCGGCGCCGAAACGGGCGACGTAGCCGAGGTTTCCGCCGGCGTGCCAGAAGCCGCGATTGTCACCCTCGCCGTCCAGGAGTATTCCCATTCCCATCCAGCCGTCGAATTGCGGCTTGAGGAATTCCTCGGCGATCGTGGGCGAGATCGGGCCGGTCGTCTGGCCCGCTTTGGCTTTCTGGACCGCGACGATCAGCTTCGCGAGGTCCTGGGGCGTGGTCCACAAACCCGCAGCAGCCTCTTGCGGATAGACACCCCAGCACCCGCCGTATGCGATGGTCTTTACCGAGCCGTATCCTCTGGCCGTGTTGTTCGTCTCCTGCTCCCGCGGCGGCTGGTGGAAGTGCGATCGACTCATCTGGAGCGGCTCCAGCAGCGTCTCGTTCACTGACGCGTCGAACGGTTCGCCCGTGACGTCTTCCACCACTTTCTGGACGACGCAGTAGCCTCCGCCGGAGTACCGAAACTTCGAGCCGGGAGGATACGCCACTTTGACCGACCCGAAATAGTTGCCCGGGAGCCAATCCGCCAGAGCCTTTCGCTTGTTCAGGACTTCCAGCAACGTCGGAGGGGCCTTGGAGTCGCCGTATCCCAGGAATCCGTGCGGGACCATGCCGGCCCGGTGGCACAGCAGCAGCCGAAGCGTCACGGGCTTGTCCGGCCACCTGGAATCCAGGCGCCAGTCCTTGAAGTAGCCGTTCACATCTTTATCGAGGTCGAGTCGGCCGGACTCTCTCAGCCGCAGGATGGCCAGCGACGTCACAGGCTTGCTGATCGACGCGACCTGGAATTGCGTGTCGGTGTCCACCGGCAGCCGTTTGCCGACGTCACGCCAGCCGAAGCCCTGTGCCCACACGATCTCGCCGCCGTCGATCACCGCGACGGAGACGCCCGGGATACCTTCTCTGCGCATCGTGTCGCGTATGATTTCGCCGATTCGCTGTGTCCGCTCGTCCTGGATGCCCACGCAGGCGGAGGCGGGGATCGGTTGTTTCAATGCGCGGCTAACCTGGCAACCGGAGTTGACGACGACGAGGACGCCTAGGAAGGCCGCGAGATAAAATCTCATGCTTTCACCGGTTCGATCTATCCAAGAGTTCGCCGGCCCACCGCCGAGCGCGTTCGAGTTCGCCTTCGAGCAGCAGGTCGATCTGGCCGCTCTTCTGCGGGTTCTTTGTTTTGACGAAGAAGGTCTCCGGCCGGGCGATGGGCTTGCCTCCGAGGTACGTGAGGCGGTTGAGCAGCTTGGGCGAGGCTCGCAGGCATCTCAGCGGCCACGGTTTGACCGTGGTGTCGAACGCGGCCACGGATTTGCCGCCGAGAATCGCCAACGGCAGCGACTCCAGGACGGTGCGGACCGCCTCCGGCAGGGTGAAGGCGTGCGTGGGACTGCCCATCACGACCAGATCGACACCGTCGAAGTCGGAGGCGGCAAGCTGGTCGATGGCGACCACGCGGACATTTCCCGACGGTTTCACCGTTTCGGCCATCGCCTCCGCGAGCTTTCGCGTGTTCCCGAACTTGGACAAATACACGATCAAGGTCTTCATGGTCTGCACTCTCACAATCGCGCGCCGGCGTTGTTACAGGGGCTACTGGGCGGTCGTGGTCTCGGGGTACTGAGCCAGAAGATCGAGCATCGGGTCCGGCATCACGCTGAGCATGGGGGTATGCTTCATGCAGTAGTAGATCAGCCAGCCATTCACGTCGGCGTCGTAGTCCATGAAATACGGGTTCAGGACGCCCGTGTGCGGCGTGTTGATGCTGATCATGCGGACCGGCGTCCGCGGACCGAAATCGAGTTCCTTCAGGCGGATGGTTCTGGTCTCCGCACATCGCTCGGTCTTATAGTGGATTTCAAGGTTCTTCAGGTCGTGGACGATGCTCCACTTGGTGGCCTTGCCCTGGCGAACGGCTGCCAGCGTATCGAACGCGTATTGAATCGCGGCCGGCTTCGAGCCGTTTGGCTGGTACGCCTTGAGCCGATCCGCCGCGATGACGAATCGGTCCAGCGAACCTTGCGAGCCTTTGTGAATCTCCTTGGTCCCGCCGAAGCCGTTGTGCTCGGCCAGGTAGGCGAGCGAGTCATTGCAGGTGTCGTTGGTGATCAGCTTGTAGGGGAGTTGACCGCCTGCGTGGGAGACCAGCTTGCCCCCGATGAATTCCACGACCGCCGCATGGCCCTGCGCGTCGCCGACGAAGAAGTGGATCGGCATCGGCATCCCCTGGGAAATGCGAATCGCCTTGTCGCTGGCGATGACTTCCTCGACGGTTCCGCTGTTGTCGAGCTGGTATTGAACCCAGGCTGTCACCGCGGGACGGTCGTCCGGGGCGGGATTCTGGGTGATCGGCAGCATGAGGGTCTCGATTGTCAGGCCGGCCTCGTTCATCCCGCCGTTGGGCATCTCGCGACCGTACTGGTTGAAGGTGACGCTGCCGTACTTGGAGACCCACTCGGCTGCCTTCTCGGCAGGATTGAGCAGCAACGCTCGCTTGGCGATGCCTCTCTTGTTGACGAGGAGCAAGCCGTGATCGAGATGCCAGTCATAGTTTTTGCCCGCGAGCAAATCCTCCTGCAAAAAGGCGGTGCAGGCCCGCGCCGGCTGCATTGCCGGCAGAAAAGCCAGCAGGGAGACAGCGGCCAGAATGATGCCACGATTCCAAGACGAAGAGCGGTTGTGCAATCTCATTCTCAGCCTCTCCTTCACTCCAGTATCGACTGAATCATAGGTCCGGACTACGTCATGATAGCCGCTGCAATTCCGGGCCTGATGAAATCGCAAAGTCGGGAATCGCTGGATACGATCGATCAACCCTTGAGCGTGTCGATGGCGACTTGGACGCTGGCGTTCTCGTGGACCATTTTGCTCAGGGCCCGGACCATCTTGTCGGGCTTGGCGTGCTGCCAGGCGTTGCGGCCGATGGAGAGGCCCGCCGCTCCGGCGTCCAGGGCGCCCTCGACCATCCGGAAGATCTCCTCGTCGCTGCCCATCTTGGGTCCGCCGGCGATGA
>CALMMH010000692.1 GCA_937868145.1 uncultured Phycisphaerales bacterium | reverse complement strand
GGCGAACGCTCAACTTGAATTGCCTCACAAGATGGCCGAGATATCGATCTGATACATCTGCCGGCCGTCGCCGTCGTGGGGGGAGTCGATGACCACGCTCCGGCCGTCCGGGCTGGATCGCGGATGCGTGTCGCACCGCCACTCACCCGCGTACTCGGGAGGCAGGTAGAACCCGCCCAATGGAACCGTCCGGCCGGTGGCGATGTGATACAGGTAGACCTGCTGCTTTCGATCCTTGTCGGGGTACGTATCGTTGAGGATCCACTCGTTTCCGGGCAGGTAGGTGCAATGGCCGTTTCGGGTCATGCCGTCCTCGCCGACGATCTCGACCTTGTCGGTCCCGTCCTCGTAGAGATAAAACGCGTCGTTCTTGTGCGAGGGATGCCAGGCCCAGGCCAGGATGTGCGTCGGGTCGCGCCAGATGAAGTGCGAGGTTTTGCCGTAGGGGTCGACGACGCGGAGGTTCTTGCCGTCGGGGGAGGCGGTCAGCATCCGCGTGCCGAACCCGCCGACCGTTTTGTACTTGGAGTCGCCGTCGAGCTGCCGCCAGCGGTGCAGGAAGATGAAACGCGAGCCGTCCGTGTTGAACAGGAGGTGGTTAAACCAGTGTTTGGCTCGCTTGGGGTCGTCGGGCATCGAGCCGAACGCCGCGACGTCGGCCAGCGAGACGATCAGGTCCGCCTTGCCGGAGTCGAGGTCGACTCGCCAGATGCCGGAGCCTTTCGGGGCGGGGTCTTCGAAGTCCGGGTCCGGCAGCCCGGCGTAGCCATAGCCCGGTCGCATGTCGTTGATCCGCCGAAAGTCCGGACACACCGCCGTGCGGCCGTCGGGACTGATTGTATAAAAAGGATGCGGCAAAGTCCGTCGTTGACCGGTCTTGACGTTCAGAATGCGGGTGACGTATCCGCCGTCGCCCCGATCATTCCAGAGGATCTCGTCTTTTGAACCGGGCCGCCACTGGAGCATGCAGCCCTGTTGCCAGCCCCAGGCGCTGCTGGTCCCCAGCTCGATCCAGCGGTCGCGGTCCTGGAGGTCCACCATGCCGATCCGGATCGTGTCGCTCGCCGTCGGGCTGCGATGCTCGAAGTCCACCTCCATCCCGAGCACGTACCGACCGGTCGGATCGAACTGGAGCTTGTCGTAGTACCCGAACCAATGAGACTTCGGCCCGCGGGTGATCGCCCGAACCGGGACCGGGCCAGCTTGGCCCGGTGTCTGTGCTACTGCGGCAAATCCCGACCAGGAAGCCACAGCTGCCGACCCCGCGGCCCATCGCAGGAAGTCCCGACGTTCGATTTCCGTGTTGCCCATCCGACAACTCCTTTCCTCCGAAGTTCGGCGAGGCGCGCGTAGTCATTGATCGCCTTGCCCGGCATTGTAAGTCTTCTCACGGCGGTCGCAACGGGAAAGTCCCCTCCGCAAGGGCCTCACCACAAAGGCTATGGCGAGTCGTTGTCAAAACGGTCCTGGTGCGTTAGGATCTGGACCGTATGCAACCTTGCGATGTCCCGGCATCGAGGAAAGCATCCACTTGCCCAGATGGAGGTTTGGTTTCACATGATGGACAAATCCTGTTTCTCACGTCGTGTCTTCTTCAAGCGATCCGCAATCACGGGCATCGGGGTGGGTGCGGCCGCCGGAGTGAGTCTCTTGCCCGAGTGGCTCGGTGCTGCGCAATCGCCGCCCGACGGGTCGGCCTGGACTCGCGGGATCGCCGACGCGGAAATCCGCGCGGGCGTGCAAGCGGCAATCGAGAAGAACCTGCTTCCCTCGGCCAACGAGCAGGCGTACCCGGGCTACTTTACCATCACCGCGGACGGCGGCGCCTACGGCGACGAGGCCACCTGGCCGGGACTGGATTCCTGGCAGATGGCGGGCGCCTATCTTCTCCTGGGCCGCACCCGCCTGGTCCTGGACTACTTCGAGTTTGTGCGGACGTCTCAGCGAAAGGACGGCAACATCCCCTTCGCCATCTTCAAGGGCGATACGCGCGCCGACGGTTGTCTGCGCGGTCTCAAGAGCCCCCAGGACATCTTCAGCTACCAGCCTCCGAAGCGGGAGGGCCTGCCCGCCGCCAGTCAGCAGACTCGGACGTGGATCGGCCTGTTCGAGCACTGGCAGCCCAAGGCGAATCCGCTCAGCGTGCTGGGACCCCTCAGTTACATTCTTACGGCGGCGGAGATATCCGACGCGACGAGTTCCCTGCCCTGGTTGCAGGAACGGCTGGCCTCGGTGGACGCGGCCGCGAAGTACATCCTGAGTCGCAAGAGCGACAACGGCCTGATCGGCGGATCGGGATTCTATACCGAGTTGCCGCCGAGGTACAACTGGGATGGCGTGACCCAGTGCTACACGATTCGTGCCTTTCGCGAGTTGGCGAGACTGTTCTCCGCCGCGGGCGACAAGGCGGGTGAAGCGGCCTGGTCGAACCATGCCGACTCGCTGACGAAAACCTTTGTCGACACGTTCTGGCGCGAGGACCATTTCGCAGAGTACGTTCACATCGAGCGGGGACTGGTCGACTCGCACGGCCTTTCCGACGTGAACTGGGCGGCGGTGGCGTTCGGCATCGCGGTCGATCGCAAACTGGATCTTCTCTGGCCGCGACTGATGGCGGAACCCGCCTTCTGGTGGGGCGACATGCCGACGTTGACGGTCACGAAACCGTTCAGCTATGAGAAGTGGGAATACTGTGAGCCGGTGCCGTGGGAGGTGTCGCATCTTCACGACGTGGCCGCGATGGGACGGGCCTGGTACCTGGAAGCGACCGCCTGCCGGCGGATGCGTGCCTGGGATCGCCTGGTGGAGTCGACGCGCAAGGTCTGCCGAGCGGGGAAGGCGGACGGCTATTGGCGGGAGCGCTATCATCCGCAGCCCGACGGCACAGCGAAACCCGCCGGCGCACAGAAGTACTGCGAATATCCAGCCGTCCTCGTGCGGGTTGCCTTGGGCAACGCGGCTTTGAAGGGATGAGCAGATCGAGCGGGACGCTGCGGCCGGCAGGCTGGACGAGCTTGCCGAGAAGGCCCTGGTTCTGGATCGGAAGCCACGCCGAGTATGACAAAATCCTCGGCTGATCGATCTATTCACCATTGGAGGCGATCGAGCATGAAGACGAGGAAGACCTTTGACTGCATTCTCATGAAGCGGCAGGGGGCCGAGCGAGTGATGAAGCAACTGGAGGGCAAGTCTGTCCAGGAGCAGCTCGAATACTGGCAGACGGGAACCGAAGACCTCAGAATACTCCAGCAGAGACTCAGAGCAACAGGTGGGTGTCAATAGTATCACGAAGAGGTATGCAATGAAGGTGATCCTCAGCAGAAAAGGTTTTGACACACACGCAGGACGTATACCCAGCCCGATATTCCCGGATGGGAAGATGATCTCGCTGCCGATCTCATTTCGATGTGCTCCGACCCGATTTGCGGATGCTCATTACAGCTACGACGGCGATGATCACACGATTGGAAACCTCATTATCGCTCTGAGAGGAAGAAGGATCGCCCCTGCGCCAAATGACTTGTGTCATACTGACCCGGATCTCCGAGAAGAGACGCTTGCTCACTTCCGAGGACAGATGGTTGACGGTTGGCAGGCATCACTCGGCCAGGACAGCAGTGCCCAAGGGCATCTGCGAAACCAAGAGGTTGGACCAGGGGATCTTTTTCTGTTTTTTGGGAGGTTCCACAGGATTGACGCCACTAAGAACGGGGGCTGGCAATACCAGCAGGATGCCAATCCTATTCATGTATTATATGGATGGCTTCAGATTGGCCCCGATCCTATCCGAGCATCGGACCCCCATCTGTTGAACCTCTATCCATGGCTTCAGGGTCATGCGCACCTATGTGAGGGTTATGCCGAGACGGTGCGAGGTGAGAATGTAATATACGTGGCCAGGGAGTATCTGGAATTATGCGAGGTCAATGCCCGTGGAGCTGGCGTCTTCAGGTTCGGCTCTGACCTCGTACTTACAGCCCCGTTCAATTCGCTCTGCATCTGGGATTTGTCAAGATGGTGGGGACTTCAGATGAACACTGCATTCTCACACCACAATACGGAGGCCAGCCGCTTTGGACAGAATCCGGTCCTCTTCAATTCAAGAGGCCCATGGCAAGAGCTTGTTGTCGATTCAGAAGACTATCCTGAGATTCTAAGCTGGGCTGCGGGGTTGATAGAACATCACCAAGAACAGTAGCTAAGAGACGGGAGTGGGGTCGGATCGTGGAACAGATAATGAACTCAGCGATGGTGTCGAGATCGCCCGCCGCCTGAGGAGTCCATTTCACTTGAGCCATTTGGCCATTCGCTCCTTGACTTGGTCGTGAGGGATCAGTTCGCCGGCGTCCGCCTGCTGGATGCCCCTTTCGATCTTGGCCAGGAGAAGCAGCCGTTCCATGGCGTCCTCGATGGAGGCGTCCTCGGGCAGAGACTGCACGGCTTGAACCACTTTCTCTTTCGTCGTCATGGCACCAGTATACCCATCCGAACCGAGCGTTTCAAGATAGAGACAGACGCACAGACCTGCACGACGGCTCTGCCCTTGCGCCTATTTGTATTCAATCCTCCAGCCCAGCGTGCCGACGTCCCGGCAACGGACGTCGATCTGGAGGATGTTCCCTTCCCTGCGCACGGTCTTGGCGTCGCCTCCGGCCACGGAAAGGTCGTACCCTCTGTGGGCGAATACCTCCGGCTCGTGGATGTACAGCGTGTACGTGTCGTTCGGGACGACTCGGCTTGTGCCGCTTAGGGTTTGGTCTTGCCACTTCAGCGTCTCCAGTTCGAGGCCGCCGCAGGAGATGTGGCGGTTTGTGGCCAGGAGTTGCGGGTGGTCCTGCTTCTCGCGGAGGCAGAATAGTTGGCAGCCGTACTTCGGGTCGATCTTGGGCAGCGGCATTTGGCCTTTGAATTGGCCTGCGAAGGATTTCGTCCAGAACTCGAAGGCGAGGTATTCCTTGTTGGCGTCGAGGCCCATTTCGGACATCTGGATTGCCGGCTTTCGCTCGTCGAACCGCCCGAGCAGGACCCAGTTCTCGTACGGCCGGTTGATCTCCA
>CALMMH010000691.1 GCA_937868145.1 uncultured Phycisphaerales bacterium | reverse complement strand
GTTGCTCCAGGCGTCCTGAATGGGGTTGCGCAGAGCCACCAGCGTGTTGTACGTCGCGATCACGAAGATCAGCGGAATCAGAACGACGACTCCCAGCACAATCAACGTCGGCACCATATTCTTAGCTCCCAGAGAAGAGATATTCCGGCATCAAGGACCTCAGCGCGATCAGGCGGTTGAGGTTCGGCTCAATCCGTTCGGGGTCCAGCCGGGAATTGAACGTAACCGCCAGAACGTCGCCCTCGATTTCGATGGTCAGATCGTCGTTGGCCAGCAGGTACTCCATCATCCTCGCATGGCAGACGTCGTACGCGAACTTCTTGTTCGGCGAACGGACGCAGAACCGGCGAGAGAACTCGTGCGATTCGAAATCGATGTCGTCGTAGCCGACCGCCTGCGCGATCTTCGAGAAGAACCCCTCCTTGGCGATGACCAGTTCCGGGAAGGACGCCGGCACGTGCAGAATGAAGCAGGAAAAATAATGATGATGGGTCTTTCGATGTCCCTTGGAGTCGGTGGAATGAGTCTCGTAGTGATAATCAAAGACCACCGTGTTGTGGCCCTGGCAATTACCCGAGAGGGTGTTGAAGGCATAGCGATTCGATCCGGCCCGCAATCTATCCAGAAAACCGTACCGGCTCGCCAAGTCCCAGTTCTTCTCCGGCTCGAAACGAAGGCCGAGCTTGGCCGCCAGGGCCATCATGGCCTCCCGGCGTTTCTTGGCACTGAGATATCCGAGGACCCCGAAAACGACGATCATCGCAAGGACACCGACAACGATCAGCACTTCCACATCCGCACCTCTGACGATTCATTCGTGTCCGCCGGTCGCAGCAACGACGCTCCATCGCACCCGGCCGGCGACATTGTATACGCTCGGTTGGATGGCTTCAATGCTTCTGCGTGTCGCAATCGTGAACAGCGGATCGTCGCGCGCATCCCAGATCACTGGCCGCTGGATGACGATTTGCTGGCCTGGGCCGTTCCGCCGTAGGCGCCCATGTTCACGCGCAACCCGTTGGGCGCCGGTTCGTTGGAGAAGATCGTTGAAGGAGAGCCCGCGTCGATACAAGGACTGGTGACGCTGTCCAGAACCCAGCTTTCCGTGGTAGGATCCCAATGACCCGCCTGGGACTTCAGGTGGTAATCCTCGTTCTCCGCATCGACAAAAAGCGGATCGACGGCAATGTTGCCCGTGCCGGTCCAGCCGCCTTGGATGTCGTTGTAGCGAATGTCGTATTCGTCGTCCAGAACCTCTGTGGACACATTGATCTCATTTTGCCAAATGATGTTGTTCACGATGGACGCCGGCTCGAACACCCAGCCGTCCGAGGTGGTGGCCTCCAGGTACAGGGCGCTGGGCTTGTTGCTCACGATCGTGTTGTTCGTGATGGAAGGCACGCTCATCCAGGTCATGATTCCCCCGCCGACGGCGGCATCGTTGCGGGCGATCACGTTGTTCGAGATCGTGCAGTCGGCGTAGTACATGGCGATTCCCGCGCCGTACATATCCGCGACGTTGTCGACAATCACGTTGTTGGTGATGGTCGCGCCGGCGCCGTTGTAGCACATGATCCCGCCGCCGACCATGGCGCCGTTGTTGGCGATTCTACAGGAGTCGATCGTCGGGCAGGTGATCAAGGGCTGGCCCGGCTCATGATCCCACGAACCACAGCACAGAATCGCCCCGCCGTAGAGATTGACGAAGCTGCCGCCGCCGCTGTAGGGCTTGGCGGCATACTCGAACGTGCAGCACTTCAACTGATCGTCCGAGGCGCTGTTGACGAAGCGGAGGCCGAACCATCCCTCGTCGGTATCCAGAGCCGTGAACAAGATCGGATCCTCCAGGGTCCCGACGGCCTTCAGCGTCGCTCGGTAACCCACGGTGAAACTGAAGTGACCCGCGAACTTGACGATCACGCCGGGCTCGAACGTCAGCGTCTTGTTCTTCGGAACGCTGATGTCCCCAGTGATAGTGTAAGGGCTCTTCGCCTTCTTCCAGGTCCCGCTGACGCTGCCGCCCGGGACGGCGGTCCCGGTGATTCCCACGCCGCGAAACGCGATCTTCATCACCGAGGCATTGCTGCTGGTCGAGCGGACGAGCAGCGTATCGGCATACACCTTCTCCTCCGTCGGCTGGAACTGGATCTTCACCTGGGCCATGTCGCCCGGCGCAAGAACTTGATTCGAAATCGGAGTGAGAAGGGAGAAGGCTCCGCTCGGAACCGAGACGTCCAGGATCTCGAAATCGAGCGAACCCGTGTTGGACAGTTCGACGACCACGATCTCGCTCCCATCGACCGCCACGAATCCGGCGTCCATCGTCATCGCGGGCGATACGGTCATCAGAGGCAGATCCGACTGGCTCTCGTAAGCGCCCACGTCGATCACGTCGCTGTGAATTCTCTCGGCTCCCACAGGATCCATTTCCGGCAAGCCATCCACCAGCATTCCGGCGTTGATGCACGGCGAGGTCGTCTTCAACGCCCAATTCGCGGACGCGCCGTCGTACTCGACGCCGACCCCTGCCGTGGGGTTGAGGAAGTTCGGCTCGCTTTCGAAGTTGCCTTCGCCTGCATAGCCCCCTTGGACGTCG
>CALMMH010000690.1 GCA_937868145.1 uncultured Phycisphaerales bacterium | reverse complement strand
GGGCAACCCCGCGGATTGGCCCGCCGGCGCCGAGCCGCGCAGCATGTGCGCCTGGGCCAAAACCGAGGACCTCACCGCCACGTGGCATTTTGCCGTTGCCTACGGTTTTGCGAACACGAATCAGGCCATGTTCATCGGCCTCAACGGCACCGGTCTCTATGGCGGCGGCTACGGCAACGACATCTCCCTGACGAATTTCTGGGAGATCGGAGTCTGGCATCACGTTGCGTTGACCTACGACGGCACGACCGCCCGGCTGTACGCCGACGGCGTCGAGGTCGCCTCGGCCGCCAAGGCCTGGAGCCTGGTCCGCAGCCGAGCCCGCATTGGCCAGCAGGTGAATGATTTGAACGAGTTCTGGAATGGCTCGGTCGACGACGTGCGGATCTACAGCCAGGCCCTGTCGCCGGAAGAGGTGGCCGCCCTGTCCGGGCAGACCACGCCGAGGAACAAGCCGTTCTAAGTCTGGAACCGGTCTTTGCACCGATCCGCAGTACAGTGTCACAATCACAAGGGGCTGGGAGTCATGCTCTCAGCCCCTTCTTCATCTCCTCAGCGCCCGCCCTGCCCGATCGACGCGCTCCGGCCCCGAGAGAATCCGGACGCACCCCCTCCGACAAATCTGCCGCATTGCGGCTTGACTTGCCTATGGATATCGCCGTACAATAAAGTCTCGTTCATTCAGGAGGTCGGTATGCCTCGTGCGAGTGGGTCCAGGCTATGGAGACGGCGGGCGGAGGGCTTCACGCTCATTGAGCTCCTGGTCGTCATTTCGGTCATCGCCATACTCATGGCCATTCTGATGCCCGCGATCAACCGGGCCAGAAAGAGCGCGCAGTCGGCGGTCTGCCAGGCCCACCTGCGGCAATGGGGCACCATATTCTTCCTCTACACCACCGACAACGAAGGAAATTTCTGGACCGAACACAACGTCTGGCAGACCGGGGTCGAGCAAGGCGGTTGGATGCCCTACCTGAGCCGCCTCTACGGCGACGTCGACAAGTTCCGCCTGTGTCCCTCGGCCAGCAAGCTCAACGGAATCGAAGGCGGCATCGGCACGACGTTCCAACGGTGGGGTCCGGGACCGATCATGATCGCCCATCGCTTCGGGCCGGACCCCGAGAAGAACTACGGCAGCTATGGCACCAATCTCTGGATCAATTCGGTCGATGCACCGTCCACGATGGGATGGCGGGGCCAGCCCAAGCGTCAGTGGAAGACGACCCAGGTTCCGCACACGTCGGAGATCCCCATGGTCGCAGACTGCACGTGGTTCGGGACCAATCCGGTCAGCCCGTACGACAGTTCCTCGGCCAACGGCGGCGATCCGACGCCGACCCGCGACTGGTGGGAGCAGAAAAACCCGGACGAGCCGGGCGACTGGGACCGGGACATGGCCCGGCTCACGATCGACCGGCACAACCGCGGCATCAACATGGCCCTGATGGACGGGTCGGCCAGGAAGGTGATTCTCACGGACCTGTGGGAGTTCCGCTGGCATCGCGAGTACAAGCCGGTCCATGATGTGGAGATCCCGTGGCTGAAATGACGGCCGACTCCCCTTGATGCAGACGAGAAAGCGTGTGCGCCAACCGCCCCGGCGGTTGTTTTTTCGGCAAGAGTTCGACGTGGGGGCCCGGATGTGAATGCCGGACCCCGGTGACAGTCCTTGGAAGGAGGTACGCCATGCGTAAGAGAGCAGTCTGTTGGATGGGTCTGTTCCTGGTCCTGGGGTCGGCTGCCTGCGTTCGTGCGGAGCTGGTCGCCCATTGGAAGCTGGATGAGAAGGATGGTACAACGGTCCGCGACGCCACCGGCAACGGCTATGACGGCACGGCCATCGGAAACGCAAGCTGGGTCGAGGGCATGGTCGGCGGCGCAATTGAAGTCAGCGGCGGCGGACGCGTCGATTTCGGCAATCCCGCCGACTGGCCGTCCGGCACATCGCCGCGGTCCCTGGTCGGATGGGGTCGGCCGAACACCGTCGCCTCCGGATACCGATGGATGGCAGCCTACGGCTCCCCCGGCACGGGCCAGGCCATGTTCATCGGCATGAACGGAGCATCCATCATCGCCGGAGGTTACAACGGCGACGATATCACAGTGGCCAACGTCTGGATCGTG
>CALMMH010000689.1 GCA_937868145.1 uncultured Phycisphaerales bacterium | reverse complement strand
CGCGTCGCCTCTGTGACTGACGGGTCCGGCCCGCCAATCATCTATCCATTATCCTTCATCAATCGTACGTAATTGTATCCGCTCGTACGCTTTCGGGCAACCGGCCCGGCGTCGCCGATTGTCTTTGCCTTCCTTTATAGACGTACGACGTGCGGATTAGTTCCTATAAATCCCCTCCGGCCGCTGCGTGATTCCGCGTGGCGGGTGGGTGTGAAGCGGTCGTGCGGGGGATTTGGCACTGGGGACCGTCAGCAGGACGCGTGAATACCGGTAGGAGCGAATGAGTATTCGTGCCGGCTCGGGATGCCGGCGAACTCGCGGATCGCAGACAAAGGGAAGGACGAACGAGGATTCGCCGCTACGGGTTGGCCGACGAGGGAGCGACGCCGTCGAGGATCACGGTTTGCGTGGGGCTGATGAGTTTGTAACGGATGCCTCGCCAGCGGATCGTCCGGCCGAACGCGGAGGAGATCATCAAGACCAGCAGCACGATCGACCAGAGCCAGCAGCCCAGGATGTCCGCCATAGCCGCGGGGAACAGCCGGAGCACGTGTGTTTTGAGGACTTGTCCGGCCGTCAACTGTCGCAGCACGGCTCGGATGAGCTGGCCTGCCAGAAAGAGGCAGGGGATAGCGCTGCAGAGCAGGACATGGTCAGTATGATGGCTTGCGGCATAGATCGCCACGGCGGCGCCGCCCCAGAAGCCGGCAACCGAGCCCAGACTGCTCAGGAGGCCCAGCCGCCACGTCCAGGGGGCGTAGACCCGCGTAATGAGGAATTGCCGTCGGCCGAACTCGAAGAGCCTGGCCCAGGTCGTCGATTCGAAGGAGGCGACCAGGCACTCCGGGACGAAGATGACCTTGAGGCCCGCCCGTTTCACCGCCCGGCTCAGGGACAAGTCGTCGCTGAGGGTGTTCGACCAGACCTCCGGGATGCCCAGCCGCCGGAAGTTTTCGATGCGAATGGCCATCGAGCCGCCCCAGGCGTGGTTGAAGGGGTTGTTGCCGAGGAACTGGGCGACCGCTCCGTTGATGGCCGACATTGCCAGCGTGGCGAGGTTGTTGTCGAGCGGGACGAACCAGCGATATCCGGTGGTTGCGCCGCATCGGGGACGCCGCAGGGAACGCACGAGCCGGGCCAGCCAGTCCGGCTGGACGTGCACGTCGGAATCCGCGAAGGCCAGCACCTCGGTGTCCTCGGGGACCTGGCGATAGGCGTACAGCAGGTTGAAGATCTTCTGACTGGAGGCCTGCGAGGGTCCGGCAACCAGGGTTCGGATCTCTGCGGCATGTGATCGCCCATTGACTTGGGCTTTCAGAGCCTGCAATTCCCGGTAGGCAGGGTCTCGCTCGTTCTCGACCACGAAGAACAGCCGGTAATCCTCGTAGTCCTGTTCGAAAAACGACTGAATGTTCGAATGGAAGCGGGCGTCGAGGCCTTTGCAGGGGATGATCAGGGTGACGCGAGGCCGATATGCGGCCTCCTTCCTCGCGGTGGATTTCTCCAGCACGTAGTGGTAATTGCGGGCCGCGCTGTACACGAACAGCAATTGCATGAGGACCGCTGCCCAAGCTATGTAACAATACCAATCCATATCAACCGGCCGGTTGCGAATTTAACGATGCGGAGTCGGCCCGCGCACTTCAATGGAGCCGATCCTGCCACGATAGACGAAACCGGCGAGGAATGCCAGCGTTTTCTGCCTTGTGCTTCTCTCTCGGTGCGACGGCTCTGGACGTTGCACCAATGGAAAAGTGGGAAGCTCGAAGCGTGGAGCGATACCGAAGATGCTCCCACTTCGAACTTCCCACTTCAAACTTGAAACTTCAAACCCTACTTCTTATCCGCCGTCACGCCGGGCCAGTCGTCCGTTCGGAACGGAGACGCCGGCAGATCGGCCGCGTTGTACAGGTTGCAGACGGGATTGTCCGCCCAGGCGTAGCGCACGGCCGCCGGATGGGGCACCTTCGGGCTGCTGACGACGATCGTCTTACCCTGGATCACGGCGTCCGCCCAGACGAATTTGCGATCGGCTCCGGCGATGGCGAAGCCCTTGAGCGAGCCACCTTTGGCCACGAGCCCGTCGCCGACGCAGTCGAATCGCAGGACGATCTTGCCGTCGCGGATCTTCATGGATCGGTACAGGGGACCCGAATAAACCACGTCTTTCTTATACGTCTTGGCCAGGGCCCAGAGGGCCAGCCGCTTGCCGACGTCCTGCTTGTTCTTCGGGTGGATATCGGCGGTCTCGCCGATGTCGATGATCGTCGCCATGCCGGCGTCCTTGAGCGACAGGGTCATGGTCTGCGCTTCTCGCAGTTCGGCCCAGGCACTGTCGGCCGGCTCTGTTTTTTCGGCCATGAAGTTGGCCAACTGAACGAACAGGAAGGGGAAGCTCTTGACGCCCCAGTTCTGTCGCCAGTCGGTGATCATGTCCGGGAAGAGCTTACGGTACTGGTAGGCGCGGTCCGCGTTGGACTCGCCCTGATACCAGATCGCGCCGCGGATGGCGAACGGGATCAGGGGGGCGATCATGCCGTTGTACAGGACGGTCGGAACGTTGGGGTTGTTCGCCCACGTCGGCGGCTGAGGCTGCGCCGGCATCGAGGCCAGGTTCATCGCAACTTTGTATCGCCAGGGGCCCGCCAGGGAAATCGCGGCGTCGTCGGCCGCGTCTGTCGGCTTGATCTTCATCTGGGTGGGTTGGCCGTAGATCCCGCCGCCGCCGGCGGTGTCGAGGACCTGGACCGCGATCACGTTGCGGCCGGCCTTGATGACGTTGGAGCCGACCTTGTACCGCCTGGGCATCTGCCACTGGTTCGACTCCATGTGCGCGCCGACCGTGACGCCGTTGACCCAGGTCGTGTCCATGTCGTCGATCGGGCCCAGATCGAGCGTCAGTTCCTTGCCCACCCAGGAATCCGGAACCTCGATCACTTTGCGGAACCAGACCAGGCCGTCGAAGTTCCCCAGCTCCGTTTGTTCCCAGAGGATCGGGATCTCCATCTGCTTCCAGGCGGAGTCGTCGAACTCGATCGAGACGCACTCAGCGCCCTGGGCGCCGGCGGCCTTGAGCTTCTTCTGCCATTCGGCCAGCTCCTTCTCGTACTTCTTCATCGATGCGTCGGGGTTGGCCCTGGCCTCCGCGATCTGGTCGATTCTCGCCTTGAACTCAGGGTACTCGACGAGCGTCGCCTCGCTGGTCCACGCCTCGGCCACCGTCCCGCCCCAACTGGTGTTGATCAATCCGATCGGGACATCCAGCTCCTTGTGCAGGTAGCGGCCGAAGAAGTATCCGACCGCGGAGAATCCGCCGACCGTCTCGGGACTGCACGGGACCCACTGTCCCACGCAATCGGCTTCAGGCGTCGCCGCGATCTTCTTCTGCACGGTGAACAGGCGAATCTTGGGGTACTTGGCGGACGCCACTTCCTGATCGCCGGAGGCCGCCGCAGCCGTGGGCCATTCCATGTTGGACTGTCCCGAGCAGACCCAGACCTCGCCGCATAGGATGTCCTTGAGGGCGATGGTGTTCTTGCCGGCCAGCGTGATCTCGTAGGGGCCGCCGACCGCGGGGGCCGGGACCGTGAGCTTCCACTTGCCGTCCTGTCCGGCGGCGACGCGCTGTTCGCCGGCCTTCCAGCTCACCTTGACGGAGATCGTCTCGCCGGGATCGGCCCAGCCCCAGAGCGGGACTTTCCGCCCTTGCTGCAAGACCATGTTGTCGCCGACGACGGCCGGCAGGCGGATGTCGGCCGCGCCGACGCTCGCCAGCACCAGGAGCGACACGCACGCAGTGAGCGCGTTCCTTACGCCAATGTTTCTCTGATGTCCCATTCTCAACTCCTTAACTTGGGCCTGTGACTTGCTGCTTCGACCGTTGGCGAGTGTTCACCGCCCAGCGGTTGTGCCATGATACCGCGGACGCAGACGCAGGTAAACAAGCCGGGGGAGGACTGGTGGCTGTCCGTGAACACTCGCGTTCCGTGCGGCCGGCCGGCGGTGGCGGATTCCGAGGTGGCGCAGCGTGTCAAGCAGGCGTTCGGAATTCCGGGTGGCAGGGTGATCCTGAGCCTGCCCGATAAAGATCACTCGATGGCGGCCAGGGGGACGATGAGGTTCGTCAAGACCGCGGCGGTGTAGGATTTCGAGAGATCCAGCGGGAGCAGGCAGCCGTGGTTGTGGTCGCAGGCCAGAATGATGAGGTTCTCGCCGGCCTTGCACCAGCCGCTGGTCTGGGGCTGGTGGCCCAGGATGAAGACGTCGGTGTCGAGGATCTTGGCCATGCGGTCCAGGGCCGCCTGGCTGTGACGCCGGCCCCAGGTCAGCAGGTAGGCTAAGCCGGGACGCTCGCAGTCGGCCACTTGCAGCTCCCGCTCGAAAATTCGCGGTTCGAATTCGTCGATACTCCGGTCGCCCGGCAGGGAATGCGAGATCCACAGTCGGTTCCCGCAGCGGACCGCCAGGGGCTGCGAGAAAAGGAATTGGCGGATCGCCAGGCGGATGTCGGGACTGGCCTGGCGGAACTCGCGCTCCAGGGCCGAGTCCATCGCCCGGTTCATTTCCTTGCCGTTCTTCATCACCTCGGCGCTGCAGATGCAGGCGGTGTCGTGGTTGCCCATGACGAGGTGCACCTGATCGGGGAACCGCAGCTTGAGTCGGACGACGTCGAAGAGCAACTTGTAGGACAGGCAGCCGCCCGCTTCGTCCTCGGGGCCGCCGTGGATGATTTCCTGGAAGATCACGTGCCTGTCGGGGTGGTCGGCCAGCTTGGACCAAGTGACGATCCGCTCGAAATTGCGGCGATGGCCATGGATGTCGCCCGTGACGACCAGGGAGCCGGCCAGCGGCAGAGAAATCAAATTTCCCCGGCGGAACCTGTCCGTCTGGTTTGCCCGGATGCCTTTATTGAGAAGATCGATTATTGTTTGAGGCATTTCGGTTCGGCTTGATTCTGCTTCCGAAGATACTGTGGATCATCAGATCGAGCCGGGAGATGACCTCCATCATACTGGGGGGCCTCTCCGCGGGATCTTCTTTGACGCAATCCATGACCAACTTCGAAACCCCTACGGGCAACTGGCTTTTGACCTCGTGCGGGGCCAGGCATTTCGCGGGCGTGGGCACCGCGGTCAAGCCGTTCTTGGACTTCTTGGGGATCAGGGTGGGCACGTTCTTTCCGGTCAAGGCCCAGTACATGGTCGCGCCGAGGTTGAAGATGTCGGTCTTGGGCCCGAGGGTCTTGCGCCGGACCTGCTCGGGGGCGATGTAGTCGGGGGTTCCCTGGATGCGGGATTTGATGGTTCCGATGGGGCAGCTTTGGCCCAGATCGATGATTTTGATCGTTCCGGCCTTGCTGATCAGGATGTTGTTGGGCTTCATGTCGCAGTGGACGAAACCCTGCTGGTGCATGGCGTTGAGGCCCGTGGCGACCATGCGGAAGACCAGGAGGACGTCGCCCAGGCTCAGGGTGGTGCTGTCCTCAAGCGTCTTGCCTTCGAAATGCTCCATGGACAGCAGCAGTTCGCGAACTCGGAACATGCTGCGAATCTTTTGGAGCCTGTAACATTTTCGGACGTACGGATGGTCGATCTTCTTGGCGACCTGGAACTCCGATTCGGTCTGCTCGAAGAACCGGCTGTCCTCAGGCTTTTCGTAAATCAGGCGTTTGAGGGCGACGACGCTGCCGTCTTCCTCATCGGTTGCCAGGTAGATCGTGCTCCGGGCGCCGTTGCCGATCCGCCTGATAATCGTGAACCCCCCCACGCTGAGAATGTCCTTAGCCATGCAACACTAACCTAAGAATCCGACAATCAACGATACATTTCGTAAACAGCCAAGATGCGCCCGGGTCCGTCGGTGTTCCTTAGATTCCACGATGCAGGTCGATCATCCGGCCCTGTGGAACCTTGGACCCAGGGGCGTCCAAGCCAGTCAGGTCTTTATAAAATGCCCAAACCAACCAGTTTAATACCTGGTTGGCGGCCTGTCTAGGATGGCTCTACTTTTTCTCTATCGGCCGGAGCAGATAAATCTTGACAAAGTTGCCAAAATCTGTTGTAACTAAGCCTATCTGTGACGATAATCGCAGGTACAAGAGCATCGGGTATCGCCCGGTGAGCTGTGTTCGGGTCTATTCCCCGATAGCTCAATAGGTAGAGCGAGCGGCTGTTAACCGCTAGGTCGTAGGTTCGAGCCCTACTCGGGGA
>CALMMH010000688.1 GCA_937868145.1 uncultured Phycisphaerales bacterium | reverse complement strand
TATCGAGACTCTCTGGTGGCGGCGGATAGCAGGGCCTTCAATCATGGCGTGGTTGCCGGGGCCTATTGGTCGGTGGTGGGACCGGGCCGAAACCTTCAACTTGCGTTGACGCCGGGCGTTGAGACCTACAAGTTCAAATGGGTCGGTTCAGCGACCGTGGGCCAGATGGATCTCTACGACGAGCTGGCGAATCCCGGTCGCCTCCCCGAGCCTGTCAGTCTGGGGGCGTGGGTCAATAGATCCGAGGTCTCCGGTGACATCGACGGCGCTGTCCTGAGCTGCGATGAATGCGAAAATGCGGTAGGATATCAACTCTTGTTTGGGTCGGACCCATATCGCATTATGGACTTCATGGTCGTCTCTGACACGCTCTTTCCGCCAACGGACGTAATAAGAGACCATCCCTCCGAGGAGACTTGGTGGACTGTTCGGGTTCGCGATGAATACGGGTCCACAATCTATGCAGATCCAATCCCTCTGGACTTAACGAGTTTGCCTCCGATGTCGGTTGAGAACACTCGGACAGGAAAGAGATACGTTCTCATCGGCCATGCCATCCGGGATGCCGAACCAGGTGATGTCATCCTGCTGAATCCCGCGACCTACGACGAGAACATCGAGCTTGCTGGCAGAATCCTGACTCTAAGGTCGTTGGACCCCAACGATCCCATGATTGTTGCCGCTACGACCATCAGAGGGAAGGACAGCCTTCCTACGGTGACCATCACCGAGCCTGAGAGTACCGGGTGTGTGCTTGACGGCCTTACAATCTCCGGCCAGGCCGTCGCGGTCTCTTGCCGGGATACGTGTCCGAGGATCGCACGCTGCACCGTTGAAAGCGACGGTCCCAACGCGATCGAGTTCTGGGAGGGGTATGAACCGACCATTGTAGACTGCAACATCCTGGGAGAGGTCTTACAAGTGGACGACCCAAGGATCATCGCCCATTGGAAGCTGGATGAAACCGCAGGGGCGACGGCTCACGATAGCGCAGGTGGCAACGATGCCATTGTAGTGGGTGTTCCGCTTTGGCAGCCGGAGGGTGGCAAGGTCGGCGGCGCCCTGCAATTGACCGGCGCCCCGAATTTTGCGATGGCAAAAGTAGTACGAAATCCTTCCGAGGGGCCGTCAAGTGTCTTTGCCTGGGTCAAGGGCGGCGGGCCCGGCCAGGTGGCAGTCTCTCAACAGGGCGGGGCCAACTGGCTGATGGCGAGTGCTCCCGACGGCGCGTTGAAGACTGAATTGAAATCTCCCGGTGGACAGGCAAGCACACTGACCTCCGAGAGTGTAATCACCGACGGCAATTGGCATCGTGTGGGATTCACTTGGGATGGCGAGACTCGCATCCTCTACGTGGACGATGTCGAAGTCACCCGGGACACACAAGCGGACCTGGCGGGATCGACCGGGAACATGGGCCTCGGGACCGGCGGCAGCATGGCCCCATCCAGTTTCTGGAAGGGTCTGATCGATGACGTGCGGATTTATGACCGGGCGGTGAAACCGTAGAGACAACAACTCTCAAATGGAGGATCAACCATGAACACAAGATGCTTTCCGCAGATCGTTGTGGCAATGGCTGCGATGTTTCTCTATCCTGCATTTGCCTCGGCTGGGGCGTACAGCCTGACGGTGGCAGGTGAGCGGCTGGAGTATGTGTCGCAGCCGGAGAGGGGGTATGTCGTCAAGCTGGCAGAGAAAACTGGCGGCATCCATGCGCTGGCTGGCCTGTCCGCCCTCGATGGAGAAGATGCCAGAGAGGTTCGCGGATTGGACCGGCGTGGTGTCTGGACCGTGGAGAACAATGGTCCCGCCGCGCGGAACGAAGAAGCGATTCGCTCGCTGCGAGCCGGCGGCCGGGTCGTCTACGCCGCACCGCTGTTTTCATCGAATGGTGAGACGGTCGCTATCATCCCGGAGGTTGTCATCCGGGTGAGGCCGGGGATCGGGATAGAGGAAGTCCAGACGCTTTGCGAAATGGCCGGCTGCACGATCAGGAAGCGGATGGAATTCACGGAGCAAGAGTACCTGCTGGAGGTGCTCGGGCCGGATGCTGAGGCGGTCTTTGCGGCGACAGAGGAACTCGGCCGGGCGGCGGAGGTCGAATGGGCCTGCCCGAACACGGCCATGCGGCCGAAGCTGCCTGCTCCGGCGGTGTCTACCGACAGGCGGGCCTTGCCTGCGGATTCCGCTGCCGCCGGAACGCTGCGAATCGCCTCGGCAGGTGAAGAAGCCGAGCGGACCGGCGTATTCCCAAACGACGAGTATTTCCCCATGCAGTGGCATCTGCACAACACAGGTCAGTCAGGTGGCACTGCCGGGGCCGACATCCGGGCCCCGGAAGCATGGGAGATCACGACGGGAGACCCGAATATTGTGATTGCTGTGCTCGACAGTGGTGTGGACACCAAACACCCTGACCTAACGAACAACACGGTCTCAGGATACGACTTCATTGACAATGACGATTTAGCGGAACCGGTAATTGACAACTTGGGAGACGTCCACGGCACAGGATGTGCGGGACTTATGGCGGCACAGGGCGACAATACAATCGGAGTGGTGGGAGTGACGTGGAGCTGCAAGGTGATGCCTGTTCGAATAGGGAGTTGGCATACGGATGGGAAGTGGTACGGGATCACGGCAGCGGATATTGCAACGGCAATCCGTTGGGCCGCATCACACGGGGCCGATGTCATCGCCAACTCGAGCTATGGAGGGACTGCAAATGATGTCATGTACTCCGCTATCGTGGATGTTACCGCCGCAGGAGGAATGGGGCGAGGTGGAGAAGGCTGCGTCTTCGTGACGCTTGCACATAATGAGTCTGGTTCCCTCCCCTATCCTTCGAAGTATTCTGGGGTGATCGCGGTCGGGGCCGCTGACCACAATGATGTACGATGTCACTACAGCAACTACGGCCCCGAATTGGATATTGTCGCGCCGAGTGCATGGCAGTTTTCGGATGAAGACTTCGCAAACTCGAAGGGGCTCGGAGCTTTGTGGACGACAGATCTCAGCGGTCCCGGGGGGTGGAATGCCGACTGGGATCCGGATGTTCTGGACTACACGAGTTGGACTGGTACCTGTGGAGCTTCTTCTGTTGCCGCAGGCGTAGCGGCCCTGATCCTTTCCATTGAGCCGAATCTGACGAGTGATGAGGTTCGGCATTTCGTGGAGCGGTCGGCGAAGGATTTGGGCGACCCCGGCAGAGACGATTACTACGGCTGGGGCCGGGTGGACGCGCGGGCTGCGCTGGATATGGTCCTGGCCGAGCGATCCGACCTAAACGACGACCGGAAGGTGGATGGGCAGGACCTCGCGATCCTGAATGCGGCTATCGACGCGAACGATCTCTCGGCCGACATCGCCCCGGCGGCCAAACGCGACGGCCTTGTCGATGCCCATGACCTCGAGCTTCTCACGCGATACCTGGGGACCGTCATTCCGGAGATGGGCCTGATCGCCCACTGGAAGTTGGATGAAGCGGAAGGAGAGACAGCCCAGGAGGTTATCAATTACCATGATGGCACCCTGCATGGCGGGGCCGTCTGGCAGCCAAGTGGGGGTGTCATAGGCGGAGCATTGCAGTTTGACGGTGTTGATGACTATGTAAGTGCGAAATACATTCTGAATCCATCTGCCGGCTCCTTCAGTGTCTTTGTCTGGATCAAGGGCGGGGGATCGCGACAGGTTGTTCTATCGCAGGCCGGAGGCCTCAACTGGCTCCTGACGATGCCTGTGACTGGGTATTTGATGAGTGGGCTCAAAGCATCCTCCTCGGGTAAGGAGTTGTATACCCAGGGGGTGGTCACCGATGCTGACTGGCACCGCATAGGGCTTATACGCGACGGTAAAGACCGGATTCTCTACGTCGATGATGTTGAAGTGGGCCGGGATACACAAGCGGGTTTGGCGGGTTCGACCGGGAACATGACCATCGGCGCGGGCAGCACGCTTGCCCCTGGCACCTTCTGGTCCGGTCTGATCGATGATGTTCGGATCTACGACCGGGCGGTGAAACCGTAGAGACAACAACTTTCAAACGGAGGACCAACAATGACCACGAGGTTCTTGACGCTGACGATCACGATGGTGGCTCTGCTGTTTCTTTATCCTCCACTTGTCTTGGCCGGGGCATACAGCCTGACGGTGGCAGGCGAGCGGCTGGAATACGTGGCCCAGCCGGAGAGGGGGTACGTCGTCAAGCTGATCGAGAAGACAGGCGGCATCCATGCGCTGGCCGGCCTATCCGCTCTCGACGTTGAGGATGCCAGAGAGATTCGCGGGCTGGACCGCCGAGGAGTCTGGACCGTGGAGAACGACGGTCCGGCCGGCCGGAATGAACAGACGATCCGCTCGCTCCGGGCCGGCGGCCAGGTGACATATGCCGCACCGCTGTTTTCATCGAATGGCGAGACAGTCGCTATCATCCCGGAGATTGTCGTCCGCATGAAGCCAGGGATCGAGATGGAGGAGGTCGAGAGACTCAGCAAAGCAACCGGCTGCACGATCAGGAAGCGGATGGAGTTCACCGAGCAAGAGTACCTGCTGGAGGTCCTCGACCCGGACGCCGAGGCGGTTTTTGCGGCGGCAGAGGAACTCGGCCGGGCGGCGGAGGTCGAATGGGCCTGCCCGAACACGGCCAT
>CALMMH010000687.1 GCA_937868145.1 uncultured Phycisphaerales bacterium | reverse complement strand
ATCGCCTCTTGACCGCGGCGGCGACCAGGCCGACGAACATCGGCTGCGGCCGCAACGGACGCGAGGTCAGGCACGGATGGGCCTGGGTCCCCATGAAGAACGGATGGTTCGGCAGCTCCAGGATCTGCATGATCGGCTGATCGGGGGCTTTGCCTGAAAAGACCATACCGTGCTTTTCCAGGGTCTCGATGTAGCGGGGGTCGACCTCGTACCGGTGCCGGAACCGCATGCGGACGCTGCTCTTGTGCCCGAAGAGGTCCCAGGCGATGGTCTTGGGTTCGATCTTGATGTCGCGACCGCCCAGCCGCATGTTGCCGCCGAGGCCTTCGATCTTCTTCTGCTCGGGCAAAATGTCGATCACCGGCTCCGGCGCGTTGGCGTCGAACTCGGTGCTGTTGGCCCCCTTGATGCCGCACACGTTCCGGGCGAAGTCAATCACCGCCATCTGGAACCCGAGGCACAGGCCCAGGTACGGCAGGTTGTTCTCGCGGGCGTACTTCACGCAGGCGATCTTGCCCTCGGAGCCGCGGGCCCCGAACCCGCCGGGAACGATGATGCCGTCCACGTCGGCCAGGTGCTTGGCCACGTTGGCTTCGGTGATCGTGGTCGTGTCGATCCATTTGATTTTGACGTCGCAGCCCAGCGCGATGCCGGAGTGCTCCAGGGCGTTGATGATCGAGGCGTAGCTGTCGCGGACGGAAGTGTATTTGCCGGTGATGCCGATCGTGGTCTCGTACTTGTTGACCCCGATTTTGTCCGTGAAGTCGCACCACTTGGCCCAGGCCTTCCGCTCGTGGCGGAGGTTGATGCGGTCCTCGATCTTGAGCAGACGCAAGACTTCAAAATCCAGGCCGCCGTCGCGGAGCATCGAGGGAATCATGTAGATGCTGGCGGAATCGTGCAGACTGATGACACGTTCCAGCGGGACGTTGCTGTAGACGCTGATTTTCTGGCGGGCCTTTTCGTTGACGGGGTTCGTCGCCCGGCAGACGATGATGTCCGGCTGGATTCCCAGTTGCATCACCTGCTTGATGCCGAGCTGGGCGGCTTTGGATTTCTGCTCGCCCAGGGCCGGCGGCTCCATGATGTAGGTCAGAGCCACGAAGCAACTGCTGCCGGGGCCTTCCTCGTAGGCAAGCTCGCGCATGGCCTCGATGAAGTAGGCGTTCTCCAGGTCGCCGACGGTGCCGCCGATCTCGACGAAGACGATGTCGGCCTTGCTGTCGGCGGCGAGCTGCCGCAGGCGGAGCTTGACCTCGCCGGTCACGTGGGGGATCATCTGCACGTCCCGGCCGAGGTAGTCGCCGTGGCGTTCCTTGTAGAGGACGGAGCTGAAGATCTGCCCGCTGGTGGCGAAATTGGCTTTGCCCAGGTCCTGATCGAGGATTCGCTCGTAGGTGCCCAGGTCCATGTCGGTTTCCATCCCGTCGTCCAGGACGAAGACCTCCCCGTGACGGAAGGGGTTCAGCGTGCCGGAATCGATGTTGAGATAACCTTCGAGCTTGATCGGGGCAACCTTTAACCCCTTGTCCTGCAAGAGCTTAGCCAGGCACGAGGAGAAGATCCCCTTGCCCAGGCCGCTCATCACCGTGCCCATGACGAACACATAGCGGGTCTTGCCCTTTTTGTAGTTCGCCGGCATCGGCGCGAAAAACTCGCTTTCCGTCGAGGTGTCGGTAATCTTGGCCAACAGTTCTTTGCTATCTACCATCTGAGTCCCAGCCTCAATCTGTACCATGCTTCAAACTTCTATCGTCCAGGTAATTCTTATTCTCTATGCTCTCTGCGACGTCGTACGGCAAGGGCCGCGCTGCGACGACGGTCTATTTCCGTTCGGCCGACACCGGCCTCCATCATTGACACGCTATTGACTTATTTGTTTTTGTCAACCCATGATTCCTTGGGGCTCCGCCCAGCGATCAAGCGGTATCCTTTTCATTAGGGTGAGTACTTCGCCCATAGAATCCACTCTTGCCCGTGTCTTCCCTGCGTTCAGTGGCTTCTTCTCCATTGCTCTGCAAACGCGGCGTATTGCTCAGGCGTGTCGATCCCTTCGCAGGTGTGCTCGACTTTGCCGAGGAGAATCGTGTAGCCGTTCTCGATGGCCCGGAGCTGCTCGAGCTTTTCGAGCTTCTCCAGGGGCGTCTGCGGCAGCGAAGTGATCTTCAGGAGGAAGTCCCTGCGATAGGCGTAAATTCCAATGTGACGCAGGTATGCGCCCGCCTCGCCCACGCCCGCGTGGTCCCTGTCGTAGGGGATGACCGAGCGGGAAAAATAGATGGCCTTTCCGCCGATTCCCGCAACCACTTTAACCGCGTTCGGGTCGGCGATTTGTTCGCGGGCCGCGAAGGGCGCCGCCAACGTGGCCATTTCGGCCCCAGGGTTGTCCAGCATCAGCCGGGCCAAGAGGTCGATGTGGTCGGGGTCGATCCGGGGTTCGTCACCCTGGACGTTGATCACAATATCTGCGTCGGACCGCCCGACGGCCTCCGCGATCCTATCCGTTCCGCTGTTATGTTTGGGCGAGGTCAGGACGCATTCGGCCCCGAACTCCTTGGCGGCCTGGACGATTTTCTCGTCGTCGGCCGCGATCACCACCCGCTCGGGCAGCTTGGCTTTGCACGCCTGCTCCCACGTGTGCTGAATGAGGTACTTGCCCGTGCTTTTAGCGAGAACTTTCGCGGGGAATCGTGTAGACGCATAGCGAGCAGGAATACAAACAACAATCTTCACGTTACCCAAACCCGAACTTTGACCACGTGTGCTCGGTCAACGATGCATAGACTCGGAAAGGATCTTGTGTTGTGGCGATAAGCCCCAACTCTCAACAGCCGCTATCTTACGATCGCGGGCCGCTCTTGTCAACCGATTGGTGAGCGATTCCTGAGCACGTGTCTCCGTCTGTGTAGGACGACGATCCCCCTTGCGAAGGCGGGGTATTTCCTTGGCCGATTGGCGTGGGAGGCGCAAAAGAAAAGGCCCCGCCCGGATGGGCGAGGCCTCGTCATGTTCACGGGCGATGCGTCCTTAGCAGGGGACGACATTCGTCGCGCAAGGGCCTTTCTTGCCCTGGCCGACGTTGAACTCCACAGCCTGATTCTCTTCCAGCGTGGCATAGCCTTGCGTCTTGATCTCCGAATGATGGACGAACAAATCGGCGCCGCCGTCATCGGGAGTAATAAAACCAAAACCCTTGCTCGCGTTGAACCACTTTACTTTACCTCTTGCCACAATACTCTCCTGAGGCCAGATTCCGGCCTGCAAACATACTTTCCCTCTGTTTGTTGCACACAGGGGTATACTCCGAGGGAGAAAAGCGTACTCCTTAACTAAGTGCCTAGTCTATCGGCTGTTTCTCAACATGTCCACACAATAATCGCAGAAAATGAAAAGAAAATAGCGATGCCCGCTTGAACCGTCTCCCGAGAGGCAAAACCTGGCTGGGGGCAGCAACAGGGAGACGCTTCCATGAAGGATGACCTGAGAGGACGGAGCAGGCCGGATGCGGCCGAATTCCAGGTAAGGAGTTCCTGCGTTCTTCGCTTGCGAGAATGGATGTCTTGCACGACGACGATGTACGAATTATCCTGATGGGGGTATTTGCGGCTGCGTTGCCGCGTACTGAATTGAGAAGGGCGAAATCCATGATCGTGACTTCGATTCTCCTGGCCGTGGCGATGGCGTCCGTCGCCGCGCAGGAAGAGGCTGTCCAGAGCGAGGGATCGGGACGTGAATCCGTGGCTGTTTCCGTCGAGGCGGACTTCGTCGCGGCCAATCCGGTTGCCGACTCCAAGACCAAACCGGTTTCGAGTCCGCTGGGCAAAGACAAAGACGTGCTGGATCTCAAGGCGATTCCGTTCAAGATCGTGCACGAAACCTATCGCGAAACCAACGGCAAACGCAACTGGGAGATCTTCATCCGCAACGCCGACGGCTCGGAACCGGTGAATCTGACGAATACCGCGAATGTCGATGAGATGTACCCGCACGTTTCGCCCGATGGGAGCAAGATCTGCTTTGTCACCGACGAGGGTCGCGGCCGCAATCGCGTGCGTCACGTGAACTATATGAATATCGACGGCAGCAACCGCGTCCACGTGGCCGCCAACGCCCGCGAGCCCTGCTGGTCGTTCGACAGCAAGAGCATCGCCTACCTCAAGGGCGAGTACGAACGCTTCACGACGCGGGAATACGCCACAAGCGGACTGACGTACTATCACCTCGACGACGATTGGCACCAGCCGCATCAGAATGAGGCGTTGCACCACCTCTATGCGATCTGCTGGTCGCCCGACGGCAAGTGGTTCGTCGGCGCCGTACAGGGCGGCATGGGCTACAGCGACACGATCATCGCGTTCGAAGCCTTCGGCAAACGGGTCTTCGACCTGGAGAAGTGGGGCGTTCGCGGGTGCCGGCCGGACCTCAATTCCGACGGCACGCGAATGGTCTGGGGCGAGACGGACTGGAATCTGCAAACGGGCGAGATCGATCTGAGGTCCGCAGAGCCCAAGGTCACGAACGTCCACGACATCGTGCGGTGCGCCCGCCAGTACAAGGTCTATCACGTGGACATCTCGCCCGACAGCAAGTACATTGTCTTCTGCTACGGCTCCTTCTCGGGCGGCCAGCAGGTCGGCGGCATGGCCCAGGACTGGGATCTGTGCGTGTCCGACCTCGACGGCAACTGGGTCCAGATCACCGACGAGGACCTGCACAATAAAGAGCCCGACTGGGTGCCGCTCAAGAATTGATGATCTATAATTGACGATTGATGATTTGAGAGCCAGCCCGCCTCTCGGCGGGGACGTATCGATCCGGGCGGCAGCGGCAATCGCTTGCTTGCCGAGGGTTGTATTGAAGTTCTGAGTGCTTGGAGGAATAACAGATGTCGAGACGATTGGTCAGCATGGGATCTTGTCTGTCGTCGATCGCGATCCTCGTGACGCTCGTGGCTGCGACCGCCGCTGCGGCCGAGGACGAATCGCTTCGTCCCGGCTCGGGACTGGACCTCAAGGGCGTGCCGTACAAGATTGTGTACGAGAGCCTCCGCACGTCCGACGGCAAGGAGAATTGGGAGCTGATCCTGATCGATGCCGACGGCTCCAATCCGGTCAACCTCACGAATACGCCCGACGTCGGCGAGATCTATCCGCACGCCTCGCCCGACGGGACGAAGATCTGCTTCGAGGGTGAGGAAGGCTCCGGCCGCAACAAAGTCCGCAGCATGTACTTCATGAACCTCGACGGCAGCGGTCGGACCAAGGTGGCCCCCAATGCCCGCCAAGCCTGCTGGAGCCCGGACGGCGGGACTATCGCCTATCTCAGGGGCGAGTACGACCGCTACACGATCCAGGACTACGCGACGAAAGGCGTCTACTTCTACGACGTCAAGACCGGCCAGAGCAAGCCGCACGTGGGCGAAGCGAAGCTGTATCACTTGTATAATCTCTGCTGGTCGCCCGACGGCAAGTGGTTCATCGCCACCGTCCACGGCGGCATGGGCTTCGACCACGCGGTTCTGTCGTTCCCTGCGACCGGCGTGGCCACCGCGGACGACGTGAAGATCACGGATCTCAGTCCGTGCAGCGTCACCGGCTGCCGGCCGGACTTCAGCCCCGACGGTAAGCGGATCACCTGGGGCATGACCGACTGGGACCTGGGCGTCGCCGACTTCGACGCCTCCTTGGGGACACCCAAGGCGACCAACGTTCGCAAGATCGTCTCGTGCGACAAGGAGCACGAGGTCTACCATACGGACTTCTCGCCGGACGGGAAATACATCGCATTCAGTTACGGCCCCGAAGCCAACGAAATGGGCGCGGGCCTGGCCCCCGGCTGGAATATCTGCGTGACGGACCTCTCGGGCAAGTGGGTCCAGATCACCCAGGACGGCAACCACAACAAGGAGCCCGACTGGGTGGCCGTGCAGAATTGATGAGGGAGGATTTGCGATTGATGATTTGAAGACGAGTCATCGTCGCTCGTTCCCTGTTCACCGAGACGCTGTCGGCACGATTCGGATTGAGCGTCTGCGCAGACCGGCGTATAATTGCGTCGCGTTCAGAGGATGGACATCGGCAAACGTGCACGGCACGGCGCACGAGAAAGAGAACGGTGCAAATGGGATTTTCACTTCGGGGAATCGCAATCTTGGGGTGCCTCGCGGCGTTCGTTGCTTTTGCCGGCTGTCGGCGTCAGGAGGAGGGGGCTTCGCCGCAGTCGATCAAGACCATCACGACCCAGAGCGGCATCGAGATGGTCCTGGTTCCCGCCGGGGCTTTTCAGATGGGCAGCGACGGCGGGACGGCCGATGAGAAGCCGGTGCACGCGGTGAAACTGGATTCCTTCTGGATGGATCGCTGCGAAGTCGTGCAGACGGAGTTCAAGAAACACCAGATTTCCGACCCGTCGCACTTCAAGGGAGATCGCCAGCCACTGGAGCAGATCAACTGGACCGACGCCGCTCTTTATTGCAACGAGCGGTCGATGGCCGAGGATTTGGAGCCCTGCTACAACGAGGAGACGTGGGAATGCAACTTCGACGCCACCGGTTACCGCCTGCCGACGGAGGCCGAGTGGGAATACGCCTGCCGGGCCGGGACCGACGCCAAGTACAGCTTTGGCAATAGCGCGGGACAGCTGGCGAACTACGCGTGGTTTACGGACAACTCCGCCAAGACCACGCATCCCGTGGGCCAGAAGAAGCCCAACGCCTGGGGTCTCTACGACATGCACGGCAACGTCGCCGAGTGGTGCAACGACCGCTATGCCAAGGACTATTACGCCGGCAGCCCAGCCGAGAACCCGCGGGGGCCGGCCGAGGGACAGGAGCGGGTCCTTCGCGGCGGGGCGTGGAATTCGGTCGCGGACGCCTGCCGGTCGACCTACCGGGCGAGCGACCCTGCCATCGACGACACATGCCTGGCCAATGATGCGCTGGGTTTTCGTTGTGTAAGGAAAGCGACTGCTGAATCGCCCACGACCGAGGGAGGTGCGATCATGCCGTTCGATCCCAGACCCAAGACCGCGTTCGTGTATCACGACGTGTATCTCGAACACAAAACCACGCCGGGACATCCGGAGTCGCCGACGCGGCTGACCGCGATTGTCGAGCATCTCAAGGCCAATCATCTGGACAGCGAACTCGCCGCTCTGACGCCCCAGCCGGCGTCGGAGAGGTGGCTCCAGACCGTCCACGCCGCCAGCTACATCGAGCGAGCCCGCAGAGCCTGCGCCGAAGGCGACGACTTTCTCGACAGCGACGATGTCCCGATCTCGACGAGGTCGTACGAGGCCGCGGTGATGGCCGCCGGCGGCGTGCTGACCGCGGTCGACGCCGTGATGAAGGGGCAGGTCGAAAACGCCTTCTGCGCCATCCGTCCGCCGGGGCACCATTCCTTGGCGGATCGGGCGATGGGCTTTTGCATCTTCAACAACGTGGCGATCGGCGCCAAGTACGCCCAGCAGCAGTACAATCTGGCGAAGATCCTGATTGTCGACTGGGACGTTCATCACGGCAACGGCACGCAGGCCGCGTTCTACGACGACCCGAGCGTGCTGTACTTCAGCGTGCATCAGCACCCGTTTTATCCGGGCACCGGCACGGAGTCCGAGACCGGACGGGGACCGGGCGCCAACTACACGATCAACGTCCCGCTTCCGGCCGGTTCCGACGACAGCGAGTACCTCCAGGCGTTCGAGCGGAAGCTGCGTCCGGCGGCCGAGGCGTTCCGGCCGGACTTCGTCTTCGTCTCGGCGGGCTTCGACGCCCACGAGAACGACACGCTCGGCGCCATGCGAGTGACCACCGGCTGTTTCGGCAAGCTCACCCGCATCGTCAAGGAGATCGCCGAGCGGTCCTGCCAGGGTCGGCTGGTCTCGGTGCTCGAAGGCGGTTACGGCCTCGATGGTCTGGCCTCGTCTGTAGAAACTCACCTCCGTGTATTGATGGACTGACAACCGAATGCTCTTCCAAACTCTGCCGTTTCTCATCTTCTTCGCAGTCGTCTACAGCGTCTACCTGCTCGTCAAAGGGACCCGCCTGCGACTGCCGTGGCTGCTCGCCAGTTCATACGTCTTTTACGCGTGGCTCAGTCCGCTGTACCTGATCCCGCTGGCGTATGCGACCCTCGTCGATTACTTTATCGCCGGTCGGATCAAGGCCAGCCCGCGGAAACGCGCGTGGCTTGCGCTGAGCATCGCCAACAACGTGGCCGTGCTGGGCTTCTTCAAGTACGCGGGCTTCTTTGCGGAGAACGTCAACTGGCTGCTGTCGACGATGAAGACGCCGTACGCAATGCCTGCGCCGAGCTTCCTGCTGCCGGCGGGCCTGTCGTTCTTCCTGTTGCAATCCATCGGCTACACGATCGACGTCTATCGCGGCACGACGAAGCGGGAGAAAAACTTCCTGGCGTATGCGACCTTCGTGTCGTTCTTCCCGCGACTGCTGGCGGGACCCATCGAGCGGGCCAACCACCTGCTGCCGCAATTCCACGGCGCGGGCCGCGTGACGCTGCGGGACTTCACCGACGGTCTGTCCATCTTCGCCGTCGGCTACTTCAAGAAGGTGGCGCTGGCGGATTACCTGGCGATCTACGTCGCACAGGTCTACGGTTCGCCGGACCAGCACCAGGCGCCCGCGCTGCTGCTGGCGACGTTCCTGTTCGCCTGGCAGATCTACTTCGACTTCAGCGGCTACACGGACATGGCCCGCGGCATCGCCCGCATGTTGGGCATCGGCCTGATGCTGAACTTCAACAACCCCTATCTGGCCGTCAGCATGGGCGACTTCTGGAAGCGATGGCACATCAGCTTATCGTCCTGGTTCCGCGACTACGTGTACATTCCGCTGGGCGGCAATCGCAAGGGCAAGTTCGGAACCTATCGGAACCTGTTCCTCACGATGGTCCTCTCGGGCCTCTGGCACGGGGCCGCGTGGACCTTCGTCCTTTGGGGCGCTGTGCACGCTTTCGGCAACTTCGCCACGCGCGAGCTGGAGCGGACGCCGTTCTACATGAAGAGGCTGCCGACCATCGTCAAGCAGCTCTTCGTGTTCGCGTTGGTGACGTTCGCCTGGATCTTCTTCCGGGCCGCCAGCATCGGCGAGGCCTGGACGATCGTCGCGAGGATCTTCACCTCCGGCCTGTCCGATCCGAAGTGTCCTCTGCTGGCGATCGGCTTGATCGCGGCGGTGTGGATCTATCAGTACCTGTTCGAATCGCGGCTGCGGTCGATCCTGGAGATCCGGCTCGTGCGGATCGCGTTGATGATCCTGTTGTTGACGTACATGGTCCTGACCGTCCCGGCCGAGGGCCAGCCGTTCATTTACATGCAGTTCTAGAGAAGAGGCAAACGCTGTGGAATCGAGGCTTGTAGTGTGCCCGTAAGGGCATGTCTTCATCCTGTGCGGGGTCGGTGAAGACGAAGATAACGCCTTACGGCGTCACTACGAACACATTCCGCTGCGGAGGTTGGAATATGACAGACGTGAATCGGTCAGATCTGAAACCGGAGAACGATGTCACGCCGTTCGATTGCTCGCACGCGTTGCGGCTCTCGGCGGTGGATTGGGTCGTTGTGGGCGTGGCGGTGCTCCTTGTCGTCGGGCTGGCGCCGATGGCGTGGGAACGATACGAGCAGTTCAAGCCCGGCGGCGACTACCGCCTGCCCTATGAGCTCGGCAGCGACTACTGGCTCTACAGCCGTCACTGCCAAGAGCGATGTCGCGAGGGAAAAGTGCTCGTGGTCGGCGACTCGGTCGTCTGGGGGCACTATGTGGCGCCCAACGAGACGCTCTCGCACTATCTCAACGAATTCTCCGGCCAGAACCGCTTCGCCAATCTCGGCCTGGACGGCGCGCACCCTGCGGCTCTGGAGGGGCTGCTCAGTTACTACGGCCCGCACCTGTACCGACGGACCGTCCTGCTGCACTTCAATCCGCTCTGGATGACTTCGGTCAAACACGATCTCCAGACGGACAAGGAGTTTCACTTCAATCACTCCGACCTGGTCTCGCAGTTCGCTGTGAAGATTCCCTGCTACAAGGCCCCGTTCGCCACGCGAGCGAAGATCGCCCTGCGGCGGACGATCCCGTTCGCGAACTGGATCGCCCACCTGCGGACTACTTATTATGGAGGCACGGACATCCAGAACTGGACGTTGCAGCGCCCCTACGAGTGCCCATTTGCTGAACTGACTCGCAGTCTGCCCGAGCCGGCCGGAGCGCCGGAGCCCACCGGCGGGACCTGGGTTGAGAAAGGCGCCAAGAAGCAGGATGTGACCTGGGTCGATCTGGACACGTCCCTGCAGTGGCGGTTCTTCGGTCGAGCCATCGACGTGCTGCACACGCAGGGCAACGTGGTCTTCGTTCTGGTGGGCCCGTTCAACGAGCACATGCTCAACGAGAAGGACGCAGCGGACTACGATGCGATCAAGACGCAGGTCGCCGCGTGGTGCGAGAAGAACAAGATCCCATGCTTTGTCCCGCCGGTCCTGCCGGCGAAATACTACGTGGACGCCAGCCACCCCATCGGCGAAGGCTACGCCCTCTGGGCCCGCCAAATCCTCGCGGATCCCGCCTTCTCGAATCTGGCCAAATGACTCGCAAAGCTCAGAGGTCCCATCAGTCCCATAGGTCCTATGAGTCCTATCGCTGGATCAAGCCCCGGCCAGTGAATCGACCACGTCAGTAAATGACTGCGGCGCCGGCGCTTCGATGGTCAGCTCGTCGCCCGAGGGCGGGCGGATCGTCAGGCGTCGGGCGTGCAGCATCATGCGGGGGTAGTCCCGTTGGATCGCGCGGTCGCCGTAGAGGCGGTCGCCCACGATCGCATGGCCGATGCTGTAGAGGTGCACGCGGATCTGGTGACGCCGGCCGGTTTTGGGGTATGCTTCGATGAGGGTGTGCGAGGGCAGTCGCTGCACGATTTTGTACTCGGTGAGCGAGGACTTGCCGTGCTGGGCGTTGACGCCGACCCGGCCCGAGCCGAAGTGCGCCAGCGGCTTGTCGATCTTGCCCCAGTCGCCCGCGATCACGCCGTGAGTGAGGGCCAGGTACACTTTGCGGGTCCTGCGGGTTTCGAACTCCATGTTCAGATGCCGATGGGCTTCCGCGTTGCGGGCGAAGAGGATCACGCCGCTGGTGTCCTTGTCGATGCGATGGACGATCAGCAGCGTTTCGTCCCGCTCGGCGCAGAGCCGCTCGAACAGCGACGGTTCCTGCGGGTTCTGCTCGGGGATCGCCGCGATGCCTTCCGGCTTGTTCACCGCGATGAAATCAGCATTCTCGAAGAGGATCTCGAACATCAGCTACCCATGATTGGGTTCAGAGGGGCCATAATAGGAGCAGTACGTTCGGTCGGACTCCCAGACGGTGACGGCGTGGAGTCGGCCGGGATCGAAGCGGCCGCTCAGTCGTTCCCAGGCGAAGATCGCCAGGTTCTCCACCGTCGCGATTCGATTCTGGAAATCGGGCACGTCGAGGTTGAGGTTCTTGTGGTCCACCAGTTGCATCAGGCGCGAATCGACGATCTGCTCGAACCGGCCGATTTTCAGGGCCGGCCCGCCGGCAGGCGTCGCGACCGTCACCTCCACGATGTAGTTGTGCCCATGGCCGGCGGCATTGGCGCACTTGCCGAAGACCTCGAAGTTCTGCTCGTCGGAGAACGCGTCGTTCCACAGCTTGTGCGTGGCGGCGAACTCGAACTTCTCGCTGAAGTACATCGTGTCCGGATCTTGGGTGTCCATCGCCAGTTTCCTGAAGGGGTTCAATTTCAACGTGAGCCGGTCCACTCGCACGGCGTCGAACTCGTCGGCCAGGCGTTCATAGGCCGACCACAAGATCTGCGAGACCGTGCCCAGCGGGATGTGCTCGCCGCGGCGCAGGTGCTCGCGAATCCGCTCGGCGACAACCGGCACGGCGAACCGTCGAACAACCCGGTCGATATCGCTGACGTTCACGACCAATCCGGTGTCCGCCTGGACGGGCCCGACCAGCTCGGCCGCCAGTTCGAGATACACGGCTAGTCCCTCGCCGGCGGGCTTGGATGCGTACGAGTTGCACCCGGGGCCGTCCTCGTCGAGAAACGGGTTGATCGAGAACCGAACAAACCTGCCCAAACGCACCATATGCCCTCGGAGATCTACTATTTACGATTTACTATTTGAGTGCCGTTGCGGCAGTCGCGATCGACGCGATAGCTCACTCGTGAATAGCAATTCGTAAATCGTAAATGTCATCATCCTTTGTCGTTGTGCATCAGGCTCAGGACCTCGCTGCGGCTGCGGGCGTCCCGTTTGAAGATGCCGCGAAGCGCGGAGGTGACCATCATCGAGCCCGGCTTGCGAATGCCGCGGATCGTCATGCAGCTGTGCGAAGCGTGGAGCACGACCGCCACGCCCTGCGGCTTGAGCTTGTCCATGAGGAAGTCGGCGATCTGGCCGGTCAGTCGCTCCTGGCACTGCAGCCGATGGGCGAAGCAGTCCACGATCCTCGCCAGCTTGCTGACGCCCAGGACCTTGCCGCTCGGCAGGTAGGCCACGTGGGCCTTGCCGATGAACGGCAGCATGTGGTGCTCGCAGACGCTGTAGAACGGGATGTCGCGGAGCAGCACGATTTCGTCGCACGGCTCGGTGAACACGCTCTGGATATGGACGTTCGGATCGTCGAAGGCTCCGCCGAGCAGTTCGGTGTACATCCGGGCGACCCGGTCCGGCGTCTTTCGAAGCCCTTCGCGGTCGGGGTCCTCCCCGACGGCCAGCAGGATCTCCTGCACTGCCTTGCGGATTCGCTCGGTATCGATTGCTTTCTTCACTTCGCTCATTACTGCTTCTTTTCAACCAGATTCATCACATACGTTGTCAATAGCCGCACGCCGAAACCCGTGCTGCCCAGCGAAGCGTATTCGCTCGGCTTGGTGAACAGGTCCATGCCTGCGATGTCCAGATGCGCCCACTTCGCGGAGCCCGCGAACTGTCGCAGAAACGCCGCCGCGGTGCAGGCGCCGCCCCACCGGGGGCCGGTGTTCTTGAGGTCCGCGATCTTGCTCTTCATCTCGTCGGCGTACTCGTCGCCGCTGGGCAGAGGCCAGACGGATTCGCCGCTGTCGTCGGCGGCTTTCTGAAGCTGCGAGATCAGCTCCTCGTCGTTGCCCATCAGTCCGGCCTTGTAGGTCCCCAGGGCGACCATGCACGCGCCGGTCAGGGTCGCGATGTCGACGACGACGTCGCACTTCTGTTTGACCGCGTAACTGATCGCATCACAGAGGATCATGCGGCCCTCGGCGTCGGTGTTGAGGATCTCGACGGTCTTGCCGCTGTAGGTCGTCACGATGTCGCCCGGCCGGTAACTCGTCCCGCTGGGCATGTTCTCGGCCGAAGGGATGACGCCCAGGACGTGGATCGGCAGGCCCATCTCGGCGATCGCCCGCACCGCCGACATCACGGCGATCGCACCGCTTTTGTCGAGCTTCATCTGGTCCATGTCCGCGGCGGGCTTGATGCTGATGCCGCCGGAATCGAACGTGATTCCCTTGCCCACCAGCGCCACGGTCGGCAGATTGCCGGCCGGCCTTTTCGCGGGCGAATACTTCAGGACGATCAGTCTCGGTTCGCTCCTGCTCCCGGCCCCGACGGCCAGGATGCCGCCCATCTTGTTCTGCCGGAGTTTCTTCTCGTCGAAGATCGTGCACTTGACGGTCCGCAGCCCACGAACCATCTCCTGCGCCGCCTTGGCCAACGCCGGCGGATCGATCACGTTGCCCGGCCGGTTGGCCAGGGTCCGCGCGGCGCTCTGGGCCCGCCCGATGATCGCGCCGGCCGCGATGCCGGGCGCGAGGCTCTTGATCTGCGACGCGTCGGAGTCGAGGACTTCGGCTTGGAGCGAACGGGGGCGGCTGTTGCTGTTCTCTGTGAGAAACTCGTCATAGCGATAGCTGCCGAAATAGACGCCCTCGGCGATCGCCTGGCCCACGGCCTCGGCGTCCAGGTTGTCGAAGGAGGGATGCAGGGCTAGCGATACGTGCTTGACCTTCATCTCGACGGCCCGACTGGCCGCGGTGGCCGCCGCTTTTCGCAGCGTGTCCAGCGTGGCCTTCTTGCGCTCGCCCAGTCCCAGGATGAGCACGCGTTCGGCGGCGATGCGGCCCTCGCCATAGACGACTGTGTAGCTCTTGGGTTTGCCGGTGAAGTCGCCGATCTTCGCCAGCCGTGAGATGCCGCCGTCCAGTGCCTTGTCCAGGGTCATGATGACCGCCCCGGGATCGCCCGCGTCGGAGAATCGTCCGACGACCAGCATTTCCGTCTTGCACTTGACGAGGTCGACTCGCCGCGTCGTCACATCGACACTGATAATCTGTTTCATAGAACGATCCATTGATTAAGGATTAGGGATAATGGATGATTGAAGCGGCGCTTCGGACTTCGTCTTCAATCATCCATTGTCTTTTATCAATCATCAATCTTTTTTGGTCTTGTCCTTCGCCCGGTGGTGCAGATAGCTCTGGATGAACGGCTCGATCTCGCCGTCCAGAACGGCCGCGACGTTGCCGGTCTCGTGGCCGGTGCGATGGTCCTTGACCAACTGGTACGGCTGGAGCACATAGCTGCGGATCTGGCTGCCCCAGGCGATCTCGCCCTTGTCGCCGTAGAGCTTGCTGATCTCCTCGTCTTTCTTGTCCTGATCCAACCGGTTGATCTTCGATTGCAGGATGGAAAGGCCCATTCTTTTGTTCTGGGCCTGGCTGCGCTCGTTGACGCACTCGACGAGGATGCCCGTCGGGATGTGCTTGATGCGAACGGCGGTGGACACCTTGTTGACGTTCTGGCCGCCGGCGCCCGACGCACGACGGAAGTAGACGATGTCGAGGTCGACTTCCTTGATGGTCAAATCGGTCTCAGGCAACTCGGGAAGCACGTCGACGGCCACGAAACTCGTGTGCCGGCGGGCATTGGAATCGAAGGGGCTGATTCGCACGAGGCGGTGCACGCCGATCTCGCAGGAGAGCTTGCCGAACGCGAACGGCCCCATCACCCGCAACTGGATCGAGCGGATGCCCGCTTCTTCGCCCGGGGTGATGTCCAGTTCCTCGTATTTGAACTTGTTCATGTCGAAGTACCGGGTGTACATGCGAAGCAGCATGCTCGCCCAGTCGCAGCTTTCGGTGCCGCCGGCTCCGGCGTGAATATTGAAGAAGCAGTTGCGCATGTCCTCCGGACGCGCCAGGAGCCCTTGGAGCTCCACTTGCTGGCACCGCTTCTCCGCGACCTTTGCGTCCGCTTCGACCTGGGCCAGCGCGTTGGCGTCATTCTCTTCGGCGGCCAGCTCGAACAGCTCGGCCACGTCTTTGACTTCCCGCTGGAGCCCCTCGACCGGCTCAACCATGGCTTTCAGTGCACTGAGCTGCCCGACGACCGCCTGGGCTCGTTCCTGGTTGTCCCAGAACCCGGGCGTCGCCATCTTGTTGCCCAACTCCTCCAATTGCGCCTTCTTGTTCGGCAAGTCAAAGCCAGTCCCGGATCTTTTCGACCCGGGCCTCAAGTTCTCCGATCATCGTCTTGAGTTCCGCAACTTCCATCAGGACCCTTTCAGGAATCTTCGAATTACTATTTACGATTTGGGCCTGTATACGCCACAGGATGCACCCAATCGTCGATTGTCCCGATAGGAAATCGCAAATAGTAAATGGTAGAAGGGGATTTATACCATATCCTGCATTTATATGCAATCGGGCGTCCGGCGGTTCCTGCGGCGGGTGGATCTGTGAGGGATCCGGGTCCTCGTGCAGATCGCTCTTGCGTTGGACCCGGCAATGGCTGTAACATGCCGGCTCAAGATCAGTGAAGGATTCGACTATGAACAAAAACAAGCGCATCGCGTTCACCATTCCGGAAGAATTGTGGAAAGGACTGTCCGCTCTGGCGGGCACGTTCGGCGTTTCCGCCGAGGAGGTGATCCGTCAGTCGCTTCCGGATGATGCGGTGGTGGGCCTGTTCTTCCAGTGCAAGGTCTACGAGCCGCAACTGAAGTGGGATGAGGTGGCGCAGGCAGGCCGCGCGGCCATTCGCGAGCGACTGCGAAACGTGTACATGAAGGGGCTCCAGGAGCACGTCGCCCGCCTGGGCGTCAGAATGGACTCTTCCGCCGAGGAGATCGAAGCGGCCAAGAAGCGGATTGTCGAGGAGCTTACGGCCGACGCGGAAAAGGCTCCTGCGGTCCAGATCGCCAAGGCCGAGGAGGACTCCCTCTATCTCGGTTGCTTGTACGAGGCATGGATGCACGCGAAGACCGGCCGGCCGGGATATGCGATTGCCGAGGTGGAAGTCCAGGGGGCATTGCCGGACGATCCGCACAAGGCTTGGGCGGTTCTGAAGGATGGTCAGATCGTCTGACGGTTCCGCGCCCCCATCAGCCGCGGCCAGGCGAACGCCGTCTGAGGATGCAGGCGCCCGCCTCGGTGTCGATGAAATCCGGCTCCAATCCGAATTCCTTCTCCCACATGGCGACGACCTGCTTCTCGTCTTCTCTGTTGGCGTTGTCCGCGAGAACGATCGTTTTGTCGTGCATGCGCTCATGCAGGACGGGAACCGCCGGATAGCGAGCCAACGCCTGTGTCGTGTCGGGAGGCCCGTCCACCACGAGGATATCGATCGGGCCCGGGATCGATAGACCGGCGACATCATACCACCGCCACGGTGTGCCGCCGAGATTCACGGTCGTCAGCGGCGCGTCCACCACCGTCGCAACCTCTTGTAGATCGTGCAACGCCAGCGTCGCGCGGGTCGCGGCGGCATGCTTGGGATCGTGCTCCAACGAGAGGATTTTGCCCCGACCCAGCCGGCGGAGGCAATAGCCGGCGACCAGAGTTGAGACCCCGCTGCCCATCTCGACCACAAGGTTCGGCTGAGTCGCCAGGATGATCTCGGCCAGTTCCTTCAGAAAGTCGGGCGACGCGCTCCATCCCCGCATCCGCGGCAGCGGCAGATCGGGCGTCAACGTCCACAGAAGAGACGACAGAGCCTCAAGCTGCCTGTAGTCGTTGCTCGTCTTCTCGAGCAGAGAACGATGATATCTTGTCTGGTCGGCCCGCAGGCGACTGTGAACGCAGGCGATTGCCAGGAAGAGGGCCCCAGTCAGGAGGGGCGGAGCGACCACCATTCCCGCCTGCCCCAAGGCCAACCAGAGGATGACCGAAGTCGCCAGGGACACCAGCGTGGCTCCGATAATAACCGCCGCTACCTTCCTGGAAATATACATGCCACGTGCTCCAAGAACCCTGCTCACCGACAGCGGCCCGAGAAGGGGCCGCACGTCCATCGTGCCCGCGGCAGACGGACCGAAGACTGTGTTCTGTCTACTATCGGCCGCAGGGCCGCAAACATGCAGCTTTTCCGTGCAAGGCGGTGTTTCGAAAGATTTCTCTTGCATTGGTGTGAATAACCGTTCATAATATGAATATATCTACATTCAGTGAACCAGAATTCACACTGATGGAGACCGTATGATGTCCGCGGCTGGATCGTCACGAAAAGAACGAGAACGTCAGCACCATCGTCAAGAGATCCTGACGGCGGCGCTGCATTTGTTCGCTGAAAGGGGCTTTCAGAACGTCTCCATGCAGGAGATCGCGGCAGCGGCGGAATTCGCCACCGGGACCCTGTACAAGTTCTTCCCCAGCAAGGAAGACCTTTTTTTCGAGTTGCTGGAAACCACGGCGGAAGAAGGCCTGGGCGTGGTCATGCCGGCGCTGGAGGGCCCTGAAGATGAACTGGTGAAACTCTCCCGCTTCATCCGCCTTCACGAGCGAATCATACGGGAGCAGGGGCCCACATTGAGACTCTATGTCCTGGAGAGCGGTGGGAGGTGTCTGCCGGGGCCGCGAGTCG
>CALMMH010000686.1 GCA_937868145.1 uncultured Phycisphaerales bacterium | reverse complement strand
TCGTGTTCCGGCCCTCTATTCAAGCCTGGAAACGATCCCTCGGTGGCCGATCTTTCTGAAGCCCGATTGCGGCTACGGCTCCCGGGGGACGCGCAAGGCGGACTCGTGGCAGGAGGCTCAATTCTTCCTCGACAGAGAGCCGGGATTGCTCGCCATGGAGTATCTGCCGGGCAGGGAATTCACGGTCGACTGCTTCACGGACCGTCATGGGGACCTCCTGTTCGCCGGAGCCAGGGAACGACTGCGAATTCAAAACGGGATCAGCGTCCACAGCCGGCCCGTCGAAGGTCCTGTCTTCCAGGAGTTGGCCGGGACTATCAACGCCAGGCTGCCGCTGCGAGGCGTCTGGTTCTTCCAGCTCAAAGAAAGCGATAAGGGTGAATTGACGCTCATGGAAGTCGCTCCGCGAGTGGCGGGCACCATGGCCCTCTATCGCAATCTCGGGGTGAACCTGGCCTTGCTGAGCGTCTTTGACGCGATGGAAATGGACGTCTCCATTCAGATCAATGACTTCGAGATCGAGATCGACCGCGCCCTGGCGGCCCGGTTCCACACGAACCTGTCCTATCGCCACGTGTACATCGACTTGGACGACTGTCTGCTCTGCGATGGACTGGTCAATACGAACGCGGTCGCGTTCCTCTACCAGTGCGTCAATCGCGGGATCGCCATTCATCTTCTGACGCGACACGCCGGGACCGTGGACGAAACGCTGTGCCGGGCTCGGCTCCAGGGTTTGTTCGACGACATCATCCATCTGCAATCGGGCGAGCGGAAATCCGATTTCATCCGTCATGACGACGCCATTTTCATCGATGACTCCTTCGGAGAACGCAAGGAGGTCCGTGAGCGAAAGGGAATCGCCGTGTTCGCCCCCGACGCGGTCGAGTGTCTCCTGGACGGGCGCGAGCTGTGATCCACTTGCAGTCTCGACCTGCGTCGGGTACAGTGAATGGGTGCCTGCCGGGACCGGACAATCCGATCAAAACCCGGCGTGCGGGAGCAGTGGCTGAGTGGCTTAAAGCGACGGTCTTGAAAACCGTTTTACCGAAAGGTAACGGGGGTTCGAATCCCTCCTGCTCCGTTTCATGACCAGACCTCATCGCCCCAAAATACAGCCCCCAATCGGAAATTCCTCATAACTTCCATGTCCGTACAGCCGAAAATACCCTTGCCAAGGGATGGCTTATCGCTAGACTGACCCCATTCGTTAGGTCGGCGTGACGACTGGAAACGCCGCATCTGGGGGGATGGACCCATAACAAGGGCATTTGTTGAGGTGGACACGCATGAGCGACTATTCAGTAAGCCCAACCGGTGAAAAATTCGCGTTGCCGAAACCGCAGGATTATGAGACGGAGTTCCAGCGGGTGGATGCTCTGGGCAAGGCGGCCCGGGCCGAGGGCAAGGAGATTGTCGTCGTGATGGGCGTCGGTTTCGTCGGGGCCGTGATGGCCGCGATCGTCTCCGACACCGTGGACAAGAAGACCGGCAAGCCCAGCAAGTTCGTCATCGGCTGCCAGCGGCCCAGTTCCCGCAGCTACTGGAAGATTCCGATGCTCAACCGCGGCGAGTCCCCGGTGAAGGCCGAGGACCCGAACGTCGATCCGATGATCGCCCGGTGCGTCAAGGACAAGAAGACCCTCGTCGCCACCTTCAACAGCGATTGCCTGAAGCTGGCCGACTGCGTCGTCGTGGACGTCCAGTGCGACTACAGCAAACAGGAACTGGGCAATATGCGGACGGGCGAAGCCGAGATGAGCGCCCTGGAAGCCACGATGCGAACGATCGGAGAGCGGATCGAGCCTCACTGCCTCGTGCTGATCGAGACCACGGTCGCTCCCGGCACGACGGAGTTCGTCGCCTGGCCGATCCTGAAGAAAGCCTTCGCCACGCGCGGCATCAAGGCGACTCCCCTGCTGAGCCACAGCTTCGAGCGGGTCATGCCCGGCCGGGAATACGTATCGAGCATCCGCGACTTCTGGCGGGTCTGCTCCGGCTGCACCCGCGAAGCGCGCGAACGCGTCGTCAAGTTCCTCACCGAGGTGCTCAACACCGAGAAATTCCCGCTGACGGTCATGGATCGGCCCATCGAGTCCGAGACCACCAAGATCGTCGAGAACTCCTATCGCGCCACGACGCTGGCCTTCCTCCACGAGTGGAGTATCTTCGCCGAGCGCAACGGCGTCGACCTGATCAAAGTGATCAATGCGATCAAGGTCCGTCCCACCCACTGCAACATGATCTTCCCCGGTCCCGGCGTCGGCGGCTACTGCCTCCCGAAAGACGGCGGCCTGGGCTACTGGGCCTACAAACACATCCTGGGCTTCGAGGACGGCGACGACCTGTTCAAGATCACGCCGACCGCCATCGACATCAACGACACTCGCGGCCTGCACGTGGCCGAGCTCACCCGCGACGCCCTTCGCAACATGGGCCGCTACATCGCAGGGGCCGAGGTCCTGATCTGCGGCGCCAGTTACCGCCAGGACGTCGGCGACACCCGCTACAGCGGCAGCGAAATGGTCGTCCGCAAGCTCACCGAGATGGGCGCCGAGATGCGCGTCCACGACCCGTACGTCGATCACTGGTACGAGCTCGAACAGCAGGACAGCTATCCGTCGCCGGGCAGCTCGTGGTCGCGATTCTTCCGCAATCAGGACCACCTGACGAACACGACCGTGCAGAAGGACCTGGCCAAAGCGCTGCAGGGCGCCGAGGCGGTCATCCTCGCGGTGCCGCACGAGCCGTATCTGAAACTCGAGCCGGATCAGGTCGTCAAGTGGGCCGGAGCGCCGCTGGCGGTGATCGATTGCTTCGGCATTCTGCCGGACGACAAGATCCGCCGCTACTTCGAGTTGGGCTGCGAAGTGAAAGCCCTCGG
Source organism: uncultured Phycisphaerales bacterium (assembly GCA_937868145.1). Taxonomy (GTDB): domain Bacteria; phylum Planctomycetota; class Phycisphaerae; order Sedimentisphaerales; family Anaerobacaceae; genus PLanc-01. Next base: position 303 of record CALMMH010000686.1, on the reverse strand, counting down.
CCGCGGACACATCCAGCGGATCAAGAAGGAAGTGAAGGGGACTGCGGACCGCACGTAAGTCCCATAGGTCCTATGGGTCCTATAAGTCCTATTCAATGGGACCAATGGGACCAATGGGACCCATAGGACCCATACGACGCGCACAGCACGGAGGCTGGGCATGGACATCCGCGAGAAACGAATCGCGATTCTCTCGCCGGTCGCCTGGCGGACGCCGCCGCGAGCGTACGGCGCGTGGGAGACCGTCGCGAGCAACATCGCCGAGGGCCTCTTCGCCCGCGGCTGGCAGAACATCACCCTCTT
>CALMMH010000685.1 GCA_937868145.1 uncultured Phycisphaerales bacterium | reverse complement strand
CCTGACCTCTGGACACCGGCAGGGGATGACCGACTCTTGGCGTCCGACTTCAATCGAGACGGCTTCGGCATACAGTTGGAGTTGGAGTTGTTCGAGACTCAGCAGACGCAAGACGGCGTCATGTCGTTGCACTCCGTCTCACGTCGCAGAACCTCGGCCATCGAGCGATTCCTCGGATCATCGTTCGGCAGCTTCCATTATTCAGCGCCCTTCGTGTATCAGTTGAGCACCGGCGTCACCGTGTACGACATCGAAAGCTCGAATCGGATCAAACGCATCGGCCACTACGCTGCCGGCCGCGGCTTTAGCGCAATCGTCTCGCTGCCAAACAATCGTGTGGTTTTGGCCGGCCAAGAGCTGCACGTCTTGGATCTGTCCGAGAAGCTGGCCTCGCAGTCGGCTCGCTGAGCGGGCTCGCGATCAACTCACCTTGCGATTGTCGCGGCAGAACTGGGCCATGAGCTCCATGGCCTTGCCGGTTTTTTCCATCGAGCCGTCGAGTTTCGCGTAGGCGTCGACCAGATCCAGCAGCTCGGCCGGGGCTTCGACCGAGCCGTATTGGTGGGCCGTGTTGACGATGCCGGCGTCCAGGCCGTACTCCATCGCCTTGGAAACGTACGCGCGGCAGACGCCGATCCTTCGGGCCGGCAGATCCCGCACGCTGTTGCTGATGCCCAGCGAGCAATGAACGCCCTTGAGTTGCGGATCGGTGCGAATCTTCTTGATCGTCTCGAACGTGCGGAAGGTGTAGCCGGGGACGCCGGGCTCCATCGGCATGTCGATCGCCAGCGGGAAGACCGTCGAGTCGAAGAAGATCTGCTCGGCCTTGAAGCCGTGGCGCATCGCGGCGTCGAAGAGCTGTTTGGCCAACGCGTAGAGCTCGTCAACCGAGTGCGACCCGCCGGGGCCGGTGGCTTTTTCTTCGCTGACCAGCAGGCCGACGAACGAGAAGTCGTAGTCCTTCTTCAGCGGCATCATCTTGTCCATCGTGTAGACCTTGATGGAATTCACGAGAGGCGGTTTGGAAAAAGGCAGATCGGGGGCGGGTGGGACCTTATTGACCGGATTGACCTCGTTGACAATGGGGTCAACCCGGTCAATGAGGTCCCCCGATCTGTCTTTTTCCAAGCCGGCGTACCATTCCTTGATGCCCGCGACCAGAACCGCGTCGCTGCTGCTGTCGATGCAGACGGGCACGCCGCGACCCCACTTCCGCACGAGCCGGACGTATTCGACCATCATGTCCACCGCCTGCTGCGGGTCCTGCTCGCCGAACGCGTCGAGATTGACCGCGATGTAATCCGCGCCGTCGTTGGCCTGCGACTCGACCAGGGCGCGGATGTAATCGAGCTGCGGGCTGGGTGTCGTGTACGCAGCCTTGCCGAGAGCGTGCAGATCCTTCATGATCTGGCCGGTCTTGGGAATGGAAGCGTGGATCGATTCGCCGATGGAGATCAGGGCGTTTTTCATCGTGTGGTCTTTCCCGAAGAGGTAGTTGATGATGGACGAGGTGTGCCGCAGGGCTGGGTTGCGCGGTTTGTTGATCGTGGTTCGCAGCCGCTGGCGTCCTTTGCCCTCGATTGCCTGTGTATCCTCCGACGCGGCGGCCTCGTAGATCCGCTCGCCGGTGCAGGGCCGGTCGAGATTGTTGCCGCAATGGCCGTCGGCGGTGGCGTCTCCGCAGGGGGCGTTGTCCAGGCCCTTCTCGCAGCCGCCCATCGTGCACAGGCCGAAGTTCTCGGGAAGGAAGCAGTCGCCGCACTCTTCGCAGTCGAAAGCCAGGTACTTGAAGCCCTTTTCGGTGCTGTTGAAGAGCTTGTAGATCGCCCCTTCGCCCGCGTCGGCGCCGAGGATCGACAGGGTCTTCTTGAAGGCGTGGAAGCCGAAGTGCTTGGGGTCCAGCATGGCCCAATGTGCGAAGTCGAAGAACCGCTTGTGGAACGTCGCGTAGGGCGTGATCAGCGGAACCCTGGTGCCCGATTCGTCATAGAGATAGAACGGGTCCTTCGTCGGCCAGCAGAGGTTGCCTTTGAACTGTTCCCAGCCGGAGCCGATCTCGGCGGCCCGCTTGAGGATCTTCGAGAAGATCTCGAAATTCGGAACGCCGCCGATATCGACGCCGGCCGCTCCGAGGCTCTTGTACATCGCCACCTGCTGGGCCGCGCGCTCGATGTGGTCGTCCACCCGCTCGGACTGGACCTTGGCCAGCAGCTCGTCGCTGACGAAGCAACCGGGCAGCTTGCCGTCGTGCATCAGACGCGGGGCCGGCGTCAGCGTGCTCAACAGGTACACGTTGCCGATCACCGGGACGCCACCGGCATCGGAAAAAGGCGAATCGGGCCTACTTTGAGGGGGAAAAACCTCCCTCTGGGGGTTTTCCCCCTCAAACCCCGGTCGCGCGTCGAGAGCCTCGGCTTGTCCATTCTTCAACGAAATCGAACTGAGAGATTTCGTTGAAGAATATAGGCCCGATTCGCCTTTTTCCGATGCCTCGCTTTCGCAGGTCCGCTGCGAGTCAAGGCCGATCTCCTTGAGGTATCGGAACAGCTCGAGCGACTTTCGCCAGTCCCAGCCGACCTGCGTGATGAGGAACTCCGCTCCGCAGGCGAGCTTCTTCTCCATCTTGTAGTACTGGAGCATCTGGGATGGCTCTGTGTACTTGAACGGCGAAACCGCCGCCCCTGTGAAGAACCGGCGGACCTCTGCGAGCGATTGCGGCTTGGCCCCCAGAAGCGCGTCGTGATTGATCTTCTGGATCAGTCGGAGCAGGTTGAGCGATTCGACCTCGAAGACCCCGAAGGCCTTCACCGGCTTGTCGCCCGTCAGCGCCAGGACGCTCTCGACTCCCATCTTCCGCAGGCTCATCAGCGAGCTGACGATGGCGTCGGCGTTCATGTCCTTGCAGGTTACGTGCGGCACGACGTCGAGCGAGTCGAGGAGCCCCTTGCCTTGAAAGGCGGCGATCACGCCGGCCGGCTCGATGTTCGCGACGCCGCCGGGACTCTGGGGCAGCGTCACCGC
>CALMMH010000684.1 GCA_937868145.1 uncultured Phycisphaerales bacterium | reverse complement strand
TCAATCATCAATTATCCTCGTTTCTCCATAAACAGATCCCGGATGGCCCGCAGGGGATAGCCGCTTTCGTTCAGCTTCTTGATCAGCCGAATCTGCTCGATGGCTTTGCGACCGAACAACCGTCGTCCGGTCGGCGTGACCTCTGTAGGCTCCAACAACCCGACCATCAGATAATATTGCAGAGACTGTCGCGAAACGCCAGCTTTTTCCGCTGCCTGCTTGATGGAAACCAGTTCCTTGTCTTCACTCATGATGGGGAGGATCCTGGCGGTTGGTTCGACTGGGGTTCGGTGCAGGCGTTCGCGTGGCGGTCGCGACCAGCGACAACAGGGACTGCTGCATTCGCTCCATGCCCAGAGTGCGCAGTGTTCGGGCCCCCTCCGGGCGCTGCTTGAGCTTTCGCGACAGGGCCGGCGAAATCAGCAGCACGTAATCGAGCCCCGGCGGGATGCGGTCCTGGCTCCGGCGAAAGGCTTCCCGCAGAAGTCGCTTGAGCCGGTTTCGCACGACGGCATTGCCGCTGGTCTTGCCGACCGAGATGCCCAGACGCGGATGCCCGCACTCGTTCGGGGCGACGTACAGCGTGAGCAGGCTGTCGCCGGCTCGTCGGCCCCGGTCCAGCACGGACTTGAACTGCGGATTGCTTGTCAACCGCCTTGTCTTGGGAAAAACCATAGGGCTCTTGATCAGAAATCACACATCAACACCATCATGGCTATTATCGGCTTTTTGCTGGCGGGACAACACTTCGGCGCTGAGAGATCGACGGACCGCGGGACAATCCAGGACGCCGACCAGCGCGTTTTGCCGGTTGAGGTCGACCACCGGCAGGTGATCGATGTTGTATCGTCGGGCCTGGATGAAGGCCTCCGCCAACGGGGTCTGCGGCATGGCCGTGGCGACGACCGGCTCCATGATGTCCAAGGCGACGAGCCAGCCGTCCAATTCCTGCGTGGCGAAGGTGTTTCGGATGCCATGGAGCGTGATGGCGCCGACCAGACGGTCTTCGCGGTCGACCACGGGATAGTAGAAAGCCTCGGTCCCGCTGACGGTGCGAATGACTTCTTTCAGCGGCGCTCCGGCGGGGATTATCGGAACCTTTGCGTCCGCGACGTCCGCGACGCACAAGGTCCGGACGAGGTCCTCCTCGCGGACGTTCAGGCCGATCTCGCCGGCTTTCTTGACCCCGAGCCTGACGAACAGCGGGCCCACGAGCTGGACGATGAAGGTGGTCGAGGCCACCACGAGGATGACCGTCGAGCTGATTTCGGGGGTGAATCGGTGGCTGGCCAGGATGCTCAGGCCGATGGCGACGCCGCCTTGGGCGAACAGGCAGATGCCCAGGTAGTTCCGCACGCAGCGGCTCGCTCCGGACCATTTGCCGCCGAGGTAGGCCCCGCCGATTTTGCCGACGCTGCGACCCACGACGTACGCGATGACCAGCAGCACCACCAGCAGCGACAGGCTCTCGATCTTGAGCCTCGCTCCCACGAGCACGAAGAACAGCACGTAGATCGGCGGCGCGAACCGCTTGACGATCTCGAAGGTCCTGGGGCCGCGGTGGGGGGCGATGTTCACCAGCGTCAGTCCCAGGGCCATCGAGGCCAGGATTACGTCGAGTTCCAACGCGATCGACAGACCGATAGCCAACAGGACCGCTCCGACGGCGAAAGTAAGCTCCGCGTCGTCGTCCTGAAGCTTGACGAGGATGGCCTTGAGACCGAAGCCGCCGACGCAGCCCACGAGGAGCGAGGCCCCCAGTTCGTACGCGGTCTTCGCCAGGCCGGCGGCGAGCGAGGCGCCGACGTTGCCGGTGAGGATGCCCGCCACGCTGGTGCCGATCGCATACAGAGTCAGCGCCAGCGCATCGTCCAGGGCGACCACCGCAATGACCGCCGTGGTCAGAGCGCCCCGCGTCTTGTACTCCCAGAGGACCTGGATCGTCGAAGCCGGATCGGTGGCCGAGGAGATCGCGCCCAGGACCACGCCCAACGCGACGGACATGCGAAGATCATGCGTGAACAGGTAGGTCAACAGGATCGTTGCGCCGGCGACGAGCGCGAAGGCCGCCACGCCCTCGGCCACGAGGATCGCGGTGAATTGTTTGCCGTACTTGCGCAGGATCTCGAGCTTCAGTTCGCCGCCGATCAGGAAGCCGATGATCCCCAGGGCGAAGTAATTCAGGGGTTCAACCTCCTGGACCACGCCCTCGGAGACCAGGCGCAAGCCGCTTTCGCCGATGAGCAGGCCGATGAGAATGGAGCCGATGATCTGCGGGATATGAAACCTGCGGAAGATGCGCGCGCCGATGGTTCCGCCGAATACGGCGACGCCCAGCAACAGCAATACGTTCAACGGGTGGCCGAGATCGACTCCCGCCTCCAACAGGATGGGGGGCATTGGGCTCACATTCATTTTTCGCAGTTGCCGCCGGCGGCGTTCTGCGAACTCACTGCTTGAGGGACTCCGCGATCTTCTGGAGACCCCGCATCCGCTCATTCTCATGGGCTCGTTGAGCAGGGGACAGGGCCGGGTCCGCGAGGTTTTTCGTCGCCTTGTCCATCAGGGATTGTACGGTCTCGATCGTGATGTCCTGCAGGGGCAGGACGTTGTACGCGATGACCGTCAGGGAATTCTCCGCGACCAGGGCGAAGCCGCCGTCGATGCCGAATTGCAGCTCCGTCTGTTGGACTGGGGTCTGGCCGCTTTCGTCGGGCAAGGGCACGACTTTCATGATGCCCATTCCAAGCTGGCTGAGCATGGGCATGTGATCGAGCAGGACGCCGACTTGCCCGTCGTGGGCCGGGAACACGACCGACGTGGTTCGGCAGTCCAACAACTTGCCCGTCGGGCCGATCAACTCGCAACGGAATGTCTTGGTATCGGAATTCGCCATAGGTGCGCGTCAGTCGCTACTTCTTTGTGAGCGTCTTGGCCTTCTGAGCCGCCTCTTCGACCGAGCCGACATACATGAAGGCCTCCTCCGGCAGGTGGTCCCATTTGCCGTCGCAGATCTGCTTGACGCTCTCGATCGTGTCGGCCACGCTGACGTACTTGCCCTCCTGGCCGAGAAACTTTTGAGTCACGAGGAACGGCTGCGAGAAGAACCGCTCGAGCCGCCGGGCGCGGGCCACCGTCGTCTGATCCACTTTGCTCAACTCGTCGATGCCCAGGATTGCGATGATATCCTGCAGCTCGTGGTATCGCTGGATGTACTCCAGGACGGTCTGCGCGGTGTCATAGTGTTGGCGTCCGACGATGTTCGAGTCGAGAATGCGGGAGGTGCTCTCCAGCGGGTCGACCGCGGGATAAATGCCTTTCTGGGCGATGGTTCGTGTGAGCACGACGAAGGAGTCCAGGTGTGCGAACGTCGTGGCCGGGGCTGGGTCCGTCAAGTCGTCGGCCGGCACGTACACCGCTTGCA
>CALMMH010000683.1 GCA_937868145.1 uncultured Phycisphaerales bacterium | reverse complement strand
GCCAGGATGTCCTGGGTGATGATCACGTTCTCGCGGACCTGGAAGTCGAACATGCCGACACACAGGAAGTCGGCGCCGCCCTCGAAGGCGAATCGGAAGCCGGCCTGAGGCTGAACCGCCCCCGCCGCCAGGACCTTGAACGCGATCCACGGTTCTTTGAGACCGTTCATGTACTCGATGGTCTCCTGGGGGTTGCGGCAATACATATTGTCGTGATACCCGCCGTGCTCGTTGGTGGCCGGTCCGACGACGTCGAAGACCTTGCGGTTCTCCGCAGGCGTCGCGGACCAGTAGTTGTCGGGGTGAATGGTTTTGACCCAGAAGTCCGGCTTGAAGCCCGCCTTGACGCACGCCTTGATCGTTTCGAGGTCGTGGCCCCCGATCCCGCCGGGCACTTTGAATTCCCGGATGTAGTCCAGGGCTTCGCCGATGGCCGCGACCTTGCCGTCTCGCACGGCCTGGTCGGCAAGCCCGCCCTGCACGTACACGGCGTGCGCGCCGCTCTCGACCGAACGTTTGATCCCGTCCTTGAGGCTGCCCGAGGCACAGTCGGAAATCCATTGGATCTTGCCGCCCCGCTCGTTCCAATAGCGATTCATCACCCGGTCGGAGACGGGATTCGTCAGGACCGCGTTGACCCCCAACTCCTCGGCCAGCTCGAACGTCTGGAAGATCTTGTCGTCGGTGTGGTAGGCCTTGACCAAGTCGGAGACGTAGATCAGATCCCGACTGTGAGCCCAGCCGCCGATCAGGTTGCCGCCGCAGAAGATCCGGCTCACCTTGAGGTCCTTGATTTTCCCGTACTGCATCTTCGTATCGCCGGCGGGCGTCTTGCCCTCGCCAGGTTTGCCGCCCTGCGACATCTGGGCCAGCAGGTTTCTCTCCTCGAAGCTTTGCAGCCCCAGGGCCACCCCGGCGGACGCCGCCACGGATCGTTTGATAAACCCACGTCGATCGACCTGATTCTCAGCCATAGTGCCTACCCCTCTTCTTGAGTATGTGTAGAGAACGCCTGTTGCTGCCGTGATTATACCAAACCCTCAGATGCCGTACAGACGCAACCGCAACTGTCCGGTCGCCGCCCGGCTATGCCCGCCAGGGCCGCCGCCGCTGGAGGTCGCCGGTCAGAATGTTCTTGGCGACGATCACGTCTTCCCGAACCTGGAAATCGAACATGCCCACGCACGCGAAATCGGCCCCGTTGCCGAACGCATGCTTGAAGCCTTCGCTCGGCTCGATCGCGCCGGCCGCCAGAACCTTATAGGCGATCCAGGGCTTCTCGACCTTCTGCATGAACTCCTTCGTCTTGTCCGGATCGATATCCCAGTAATTGTCCGTGCCGTAGTTGTCGATCACGTCCTTGTGCTGGTCGGGCCGGCGGGTGGACCAGTAGTTCGTGCTGTGATGGGTCTTCATGTAGAAATCCGCCGGCAGCTTCGCCTCTTCGCAAGCCACGACCGTACCCAGGTTGTGCCCGCCGACGCCGGTGATGACGCCGTTGCTCTTGACGAAGTCGAGGAACTTGCCGATCCGATCGACCTTGCCCGCTCGTGCCCAGGCATCACCCGCGTTGCCGATCAGATACGCTCCGGCCGCCCCGCCGTCGACGGCCGTCTTCACGTCGGCCTCGTACTCGTCGTCCTGGGTCACAACACACTGGGCAAGCCACTGGATTTTGCCGCCCCGCTCGTCCCAGTACTTCCGCAGCACAGGCAGCGAGCTGGTGCCCGCGTTGATGGTGTTGACGCCGTTTTCCTCGCAGATTTCGAGCGTATCGCAGATCTTCTCGTCGGTGAAATACTGCTTCAGCAGCGAGGAGACATAGATGAGGTCCCGGCTGTGCGCCCAACCGCCGATCAGATTGCCGCCGCAGATGAGCCGGCTGATGGTCACATCGCCGATCGTGCCGGCCGGCAGCCCTTGCACGCCCGCGTCCCGGTCCACCCTGGGGTTGCCCTTTTCCGCACTGAGAAGGACCCGTTCTTCCAGACTGAGGGCCGACAGCGCAGCCGCTGAACCCAGAACGGAGGTCTTCAGAAATTCGCGTCGATCCAAGTTGCTTGACATGTGCTTTCCAAAACCCAAAACGGTGTCATGATTCGCGGGAACCGCCCCGGCAACAGGCCCATCCTACCACAGCCGGCTCCTTCTCCCAAGGAAATCCCGGGGCAGGTGGGAAGTGTCAAGTTTGAAGTGGGAAGCCGGAGCACACCACGCTCGGCCTCTTCTTCGCTCGACGCTCGAAACTCCAAACGAAGCCAATTGGCTTCGTTTTTCCGCCCTGCTCCAGCCGCTCGCACTCACATAAGCCCCTTCACAAACATGAGTTACCACCGAATCCGCCGCCGGTAAATTGGTTTCGTTTCGCAAAATCGCTCACCACCGAGACCCAGAGGACGCTGAGAAGACAGGCAACGGCACGCTCGCCGACCGCGGCACAATCATCTCGGTGCAGCCTGTGTCCATGGGGGGCATTTGCTCGGGCGGAAAGGAATCCTGGCTCGCAAGGCATGACAGACCTCCTGGGCGAAGGATTGTTGACGACCGATTCGTGGCCATCTGCGGCTCGCTATTCAGTTCTGTACTTATCTTACGCAGCCACCGTTTCGGCGTCAAATGAAATCCAGACCCTTCCGGCAGATTTTTCAACTTCCACGGCTTGTGCGTACTCTTGAGGTCAGACGCCATCCCATGACCGGGGCCGCCGCCCCCGGACCGGGTTCCCAAACGCGATGCATCGCGTTTGGGAACCCGACCTGAGCATTTTGCGCTTTCCGCCAGCAGCATGATAGGTGTGCTTCGCACGCGTGGCTGGTGTCCCGCGGCCGGTGGCCCGAATCACGAATCACGGGACACCGGTCACCTCTTCACGCCTTTGGCCCAAAGCGAAAATCTCCCTCACACGCCCGCCCCGGGCGTGTCCGGCTCGGCCCGCACGGGAGGACGACCCCCTTGCCCCACCGACACCATACGCCTAGAATAGCCCCTGAAACTTCTGTAAAGGCGGACGGAACACCGTTGGAGTGCTCGCCCGACGAGTGGTTTGGAGAACGGCCATGAGAAACCTGATCGTCGAAGAGATCCGCCAGACGCGTGATGCCCACGCGAAGCAATTCAACTACGATCTGGACGCGATCCGCGACGCTCTGCGGAAACGCGAGAAGAGGAATCCGGCCTGCCAACCGTCCCGTTGCCTCCGAAATTTGCCTTCCCGCCAACCCGCCTCTATAGTATGGTAATGGATCAAGAGGCAACTATGCTCTAAGGAGATCAAATGAAAAATCCCAGTCTGACTAAGTACAAGCACGTTCTCGCGTTGAACCCGTACTTCGCCCATACCACGGCGATCATGGGTCTGTTCCCGCCCACCGGCCTGGAGTACATCGTCGCCAGCATGAAAGACCTGGTCGGCAAGGTGACCCAGCTCGACCTCCGCTATGAAACGGCCTACCAGGACCCGGCGGCGCTCGGCGCGTTCATCCGCCGGGACGTCGATCTCGTGTGCGTCAGCATCCGCTGGCATACGCAGTTCGACAGGATTTGCGACTTCGTCGCCCAACTACCCGATGAGGTGCCGATCGTCGTCGGGGGTTACGAGGCCACCCTGGAGGTCGAGCAGTTGTTCGAACGCTGCCCGAACATCGACATGGTCGTGCGCGGCGAGGGTGAGGAAATCATCAAACAGATTGTGGCGGGCGTGCCGCACGAGGACATTCGCGGGCTTTCCTTCCGGCGCAACGGCCAAATCGTCCATAACGAAAACCAGGTCCTGCCCGACCTGGGGCATATCGCCTATCCGGACCGGTCTCTGCGCCGGCACGAGTACTACTGGTTGCAGGGGGGCTGTCGCCTGAGCCGCCAGACGTTCGACACGGTGCTCACGACGCGAGGCTGTCCCTTCAAGTGCAAGTTCTGCACCTTCAGTCTCAACCCGCTCGGGCAAAAGCGCGAGTACACGGAGCGGCCGATCGAATCGGTGATCGAGGAGCTCAAGACGATCACCGCCGACATCGTGCTCTTCAGCGACGACAATCTGTTC
>CALMMH010000682.1 GCA_937868145.1 uncultured Phycisphaerales bacterium | reverse complement strand
TCCTGCTTCTCCGCGAGCACGGGTTCGACGGCCGGGTAATTCTGGAAGTGCCTCCCGACCAATTCCTGCGTGCCGGCGGCATTCAAAGCCTGATCGACTCGGCGAGAGCCCTGACAGGCGTTCTACGGAGCGTCTGAGCGATTTGCGGATTTTGCCTCGATCGGCACGTCGTGTTTGTGCTGGAGTCCCGCGAAGGTGCGCTGATTGGCATGTGCGGCGACCTCGTCGATGAACTGCGAAAGCCTCTGAATGACCCGATGCGCTTCGTTCTTTCGGAAGACGGGAGCGAACGATTCCATGTCGTGGAGTCTCTGAGGCAACTCGGCGCAGTCATATGCGGCCAGCACATGGCCCAATTCGGCAAATCGGCGGGCCGTGGCCAGTTGGTGATCGTTGACCACCTCTTTGTACTGTTTCATTCGCGGCACCACCAGGAGTCGCTTCCTCCGTTCCAGAGCGATCAGGAGACTCCCAATGCCGGCGTGACTGATCACGAACGTTGCCTCATCGACCCGGGTGTCGAATACTCGTTTGTCGAGACTCGGCACGCACTCCATGTGTCGCGGTTTGTAGTTCGTTCGCCCGATCTGGGCGAACACCGGCATCGTGATGACGTTGGCCTCGATGGCCTCGTCGACGGCTTTCACCAGGCGGTCGAAGGGGAAGATGGTCCCCACGGTCAGGAAAATCATAGGACGTGCCCCACGTATTCCACGGACTTGTACCGCTTGGCGAGTTCAGGCCACTGGGTCAGGACCAGGTCGGCGAACGGTTTGGCCAAACGGCCGCTGAGGGACAGACGCTCGGAATTGGCGATGCTGTCGATCCAGGCGACGTGTGCTCCCGACAGTTTGCCCAGGAAGGCCATGATGCAGCCCACGGCGGCGCCCGTCGTGACGATCGCGTCGGGTCGTTCCGCGATCACGATCTTGATGCAGCGCGCCAGCGTTTTGAGGATTCGAAGCGGCTGCATGCGGTTGGACTCCGGCACAACGTACACGCGGCCATGCCGGGCCATTTGCCGCTCCACCACGTGTGAGGTCGTGACGAAGAAGCACTCGTGACCCTTCCAGCAGTCCGCCAACTTCATCAACTCGCTGGCATGTCCTCCCGCGGAAGCGGCCAAACACACTCGGATGTTTTCCTGCCTGGTAGATCTCTCCGTCATCCCTTGTTCCCCCAAAGTCACTCGTACCCTGTAGTGCGGTCTATGGTGGAAAACCGCCGTAGTTGTGACTCAACCCGCCTAGAATGCATCTTGCTTTCATCTCATTCTTCCCTGAAGCAATCTGGGGCATATTGTGCCATATTGCAGCGAGAATGTCAAGTGAAATCCGGAGTGCATGTGACCACATAGCCGCCGGGGTATGAAGTCCAACACGGCCCGGGGGGGCGTTGAGAAACCAACCGGCTTCCGATCGTGATATAGCGAATCCGTTCGAAACCGGCGTAAGACCGAGATTATAGGGATAAACAGGGGGGTAGGTTGTCTTTTTCCGGATGTTCGTGGCGTCGAACAAATGGACGTGCCGCGGCCGAGCCGACGGACTATTGGCCAAGGCGGGCAAACCCTGGTCGGTTAACGGCTGTATAGGGAATACAGAGTCTCTACGAAAGGGCAATTATGAGTGAAAAAAGGCGGTATCAGGCCGTCGCGATGACGATTCTGGGATTGATTATGGCGACAGTCCTGCCGGCCGGTTTGAGTGAACCCGGCAGGGCTACGGAAACGGGGAACGCCGGTTCGGCGGCCGGGACGACGCTGTTGATCGACGATTTCTCGCCGGGCGAGGGGAATGGACTGAGTGGGAGTGGGTGGGAACTTGTCCGCGAGCAGGGGAGTCAGTCGCCGGCCGGGAAGGCCGAGCCGGTGGAGCAGGAAGCACGGACGTGCCTGCGTGTGACCGGGGCCGTTTCCGGCAGTCCCGGCGGCGCGATTCAGGTCCGACGGCCGCTGATCGTCCGGCGTCGGCCGTTGGACGGGCATCTGTACGCCGGGGTCCGGCTGATGGTCAAAGGCAACGGCGAGAACTACGCCGTGCAACTTCGCACGAGAGACACACGTCACCCAAAACAGTATTATCAAGCCGAGTTCGCGGCCGGCGGGAAATGGCAGGAGGTCAAGCTGCCGTTCAGGAGTTTTGTTCCGTCCGGTGTATTGCAGCAGTTGAACCCGGCGCAACTGACTGTCATCGCGATTGTTGCGGCCGGCAAAGAGTTCGACGCGGATCTCACCATCGATGAGATTGGGCTTTATCGAGAGCAGACTATGTACAGACAATTGACGCCAGAAGAAGAACGAGTCATCATGCACAAGGGCACCGAGCGGCCGTTCACCGGCAAGTATGAGAAGCACTTCGAGAAGGGCGTCTACACGTGCCGGCGGTGCGGGGCCGAACTGTTCGAGTCGTCGTCCAAGTTCCGGTCGGATTGCGGCTGGCCGAGCTTCGACGAGCAGATCCCCGGTGCGGTCAAGTGGCAGCCCGACGCCGACGGCATGAGGACCGAGATCCTCTGCAACAACTGCGGCGGGCACCTCGGCCATGTCTTCCTCGGCGAGAAACTCACCGAGAAGAACACCCGCTACTGCGTCAATTCCATCTCGATGGATTTCACCTCTGCCGAGCAGCGCAAGGAGAAGCCCGGAGTGAAGACGGAGCGGGCGCTCTTCGCCTCCGGCTGCTTCTGGGGCACGGAATACCACTTCAAGCGGCTTCCCGGTGTGATCTCAACCACCGTCGGCTTCACAGGCGGCCACGTCGAGAACCCGACGTACAAACAAGTCTGTACCGGCAAGACCGGCCACGCCGAGACGACCGAGGTCATCTACGATCCGTTGAAGACCACCTACGAGCAACTGGCCAAGCTCTTCTTCGAGACGCACGATTTCACGCAGGTCAATCGCCAGGGCCCGGACATTGGAACGCAGTACCGTTCGGCTATCTTCTACCTCAACGACGAGCAGAAGCAGATCGCCGAGAAGCTCGTGGAGCAACTGCGGCAGAAGGGTTTCAACGTCAAGACGGAGATCACCAAGGCAAGCACCTTCTGGCCTGCCGAAGATTACCACCAGGACTACTACGACAAGACGCAAGGCACGCCGTATTGCCATATCTATCGGAAGATTTTCTAAGGGTTTGCGGTGGGGCTTGCCCCCCCCTACAGGTTGTCGCCCACGTACCGAGAGACCCGGCACGACATGAGGTTGCTGAAGGCTCCCCGCCGCGGTAGTATCTGGCTGTGACAGGTTGGGTGTCGATTCGTGTGGCTCAGGTGGAGGTTCGTGGATGCGTACGGTTCGATTCGGGATCATCGGTTGCGGCATGATGGGCCGGGAGTTTGCCAGCGCCGCGGCTCGCTGGCTGCACCTGCCGGAGATGACAGTTCGGCCTGAAATCGTCGCGATTTGCAACCGTACGCTGGGCACGCCCAAGGCGGACTGGTTCCGGGATCACATCCCGACGCTCCGACAGGTGACCCGCGACTATCGCGAGCTCCTGGCCAACGACGAAGTCGAGGCCGTTTACGTCGCGGTTCCGCACAATCTGCACCAGGAGTTCTACATCGCGGCCCTCGATGCCGGCAAGCATTTGATGGGCGAGAAACCCTTCGGCATTGACCTGGCGGCCAACTCTGCGATTTTGACCGCCGTGGACAAACATCCGGATTGCTTTGTCCGGTGCGCGTCGCAGTGGGTATTCTTCCCGGCGGCCCAACGAATCGGGCGGATGATCGAAGCCGGGGCCTTCGGTCGGATCATCGAGGTCAACGCAGGGTATCTGCACAGCAGTGACCTCGACCCCAACAAACCCATCAACTGGAAACGCATGCTCGAATGCAACGGCCGGTACGGCGTCATGGGCGACCTGGGTCCGCACGTTTGCGTCATTCCGTTGCGGGCAGGCTGGGTCCCGCGGAACGTTCGGGCGGTCTTGTCCAACATCGTTGCCGAGCGGCCCGATGGCAAGGGCGGCAAGGTCCCCTGCGAGACCTGGGACAACGCGTCGCTGTTGTGCGAGGCGCACGATCCCGCTTC